>JAKOOD010000274.1 GCA_022701635.1 Burkholderiaceae bacterium
GGTTCATCGGGAAGAAGCCGTCCAGCACGATGGCTTGCACGTCCGCGCGCGTCAGCTGGGCCGTGCGGCTGGCGCCGATCAGGCGCGAACCGGCGCCGAGCAGGGTGACGCCGACCTGCTCGGGCGCGTCCGCCGCCAGCAGCTGCTCCTTGGCGGCGCGGCAGCGCTCGGTCAGCTGGGCCAGGCGCGCGCTGGACAGGCGCTGGCCGTCGAGGCCGCTCAATCGGGACTCGGCCAGATGGGCCAGGGCCAGGTCCATGTTGTCGCCGCCCAGGATCAGGTGGTTGCCGACGCCGATGCGGGTCAGCGCCGGTTCGCCGTCGACCAGCTCGACCTTGACCAGGCTGAAGTCGGTGGTGCCGCCGCCGACGTCGGCCACCAGCACCAGGCGCGACCCGGCCAGTTCCTCGTGCAGCGATGCGCGGTGCCGATACAGCCAGTCGTACAGCGCCGCCTGCGGTTCTTCCAGCAGGCGCAGGGCGGGCAGGCCGGCCAGCCTGGCGGCTTCCAGCGTCAGCGCGCGGGCGCCTTCGTCGAAGGAAGCGGGAATCGTCAGGACGATGCGCTGGTCCTGCAGCGGGTATTCAGGGAAGCGCGCATTCCAGGCCGCGCGCAGATAAGCCAGGTAGCCGGCGCTGGCGGCCAGCGGCGAAATCTTGGGCACCTCGTCGGGCGCACCCCAGGGCAGGATGGGCGCGGTGCGGTCGACGCCCGGGTGGGACAGCCAGCTCTTGGCAGACGCAACTAACCGACCGGGTGTCTGGGCACCCAGCAGGCGCGCCAGGCGGCCGACCACGGCATCGCGGATGCCGGCCGGGTCGGCCGGCTGCCACGGCAGTTGCAGTTCGCCGGGTGCGAGTTCGCCTTCGGCCGGGTGGTAGCGTACCGAAGGCAACAACGGCGCCGCGGCCACTTCGCCGGGCGCCACCAGCTGGTCGACCGCGAAGGTCTCGACCTCGGTGGCACCCGGCGCCGAATGTGCAGAGGCGAAGGCCAGCACCGTGTTGGTGGTGCCGAGGTCGATGCCGACGAGATAAGTGGAGGCGTCCACTCTGTGTTACTGGGCGTCAGGCGCGTTGCGGACGTCGAACTCCACCTTCCAGCGCTGTCCCTCGCGCGCGACCGCGACCAGTTCCAGCGTGCCGGACTCGGTGGCCAGCGCATGCAGCTTGACCTGCACCACATCGCCCGGCGTGCGGCCTTCGGCCGGCAGGTCGGCGTGGATCTCGTTCAGTTCCTGCAGCTCGTCCGGGCCCCAGAACTCGAGCACGTCGCCGCTGCGGTCCTGGCGCCGGGTGGTCGAACCGAAGAAGCGGAACGCGACCGGCTCGCCGACCACCAGGCCGAATTCCTGGCCCGGCAGTTCCAGCTCGCTGCCTTCTTCCATGCCGAACGGCGCCACGCACAGGGCCGTGATCGGCGGTTCCATGCCGGGGATGGCCGGCATCGACGATTCCACGCCGACGTAGTAGGAACGCGCCGTGCCGCCGCGGATGCGCACGCCGCCGCCACGGCGCGCATAGTTGTAGTAGGCGGCGCCGCGGGCCACGGCCAGGTCGAGGTCGGCGCCTTCCAGCATGCGCGCGGCTGGCGCGCCTTCCATGTACAGCCAGTCGTTGATGGTGTCCATCACGCGCTGCGCCAGGATGTCGGACTTGAACACGCCGCCGTTGAACAGCACCGCGCTCGGGTGCAGGAAGGTGTGCTCCGGATTGACCCGGCCATCGAAGCCCTGCAGCTCGGCGGTGGCGCCGGCCTGGCGCGCCAGGAAGGCGGCCAGGTGGCGCGTGACCGCCGCATCCTGCGCGTAGGGCAGGCCGATCTGGGTCAGGCCGGCGCGGGTGCGCATGGCCGGACGCGCGCTGGCTTCCACGCGCGGGAAGAAGCCGTCGGTGATGAAGGCGGTGACCTCCTCGCGCGTCAGCTCGGTGCGGATCGAGCCGCCGATGAGTTTCGAGCCGCGGCTCGGCACCACGATCGGCCAGGCGGCCGCGTTGGCGTCGGCCAGCAGGTGTTCCTTGGCGCCGCGGCAGGCGTAGGTGAGGGCGCGCATCTGCCAGGCGTCGAGCTGGGTGCCATTGGCCTGCAGCTTGCGCGCGACCAGGTGCGCCAGGGCCAGGTCCATGTTGTCGCCGCCCAGCAGGATATGGTCGCCGACCGCGACGCGGTGCGGTTCCAGGTTGCCGTCGCGCTCCAGGATCGCGATCAGCGAAAAGTCGCTGGTGCCGCCGCCGACGTCGACCACCAGCACGATGTCGCCGGCTTTCACCTGCTTGCGCCAGGCGCCGCCGCTGCCCTGGATCCAGCTGTACAGGGCCGCCTGCGGCTCTTCCAGCAGGGTCGGGCTGCCGTAGCCGGCGTTGCGCGCCGCTTCGGCGGTGAGTTCGCGCGCGGCCGGGTCGAACGAGGCTGGAATCGTCACCGTGACGGCCTGCTGGTCGAAGGGCGCGTACGGATAGGCGGCGTTCCAGGCCTGCTTCAGGTGCTCGAGGTAGCGCGTCGAGGCCGTCAAGGGGGAGACGCGTTCGACTTCTTCCGGCGCGTCGGTCGGCAGGATGGCGGCGCGGCGGTCCACGCTCGGGTGGCTCAGCCAGCTCTTGGCCGAGGACACCAGGCGGATCGGGGTGCCGGCGCCGCGCGAGCGCGCCATTTCACCCACCACAGGAGAAACTGAGGGGGCGGCCATGCCGTCGGTCCAGGGCAGGGCCAGTTCGCCCGGCGCCAGTTCGTCCGGGTGCGGCAGGTACATGAAGGAGGGCAGCAGCGGCAGCGCCTCGACGGTGCCGGGTCCGCTCAGCTGCGGCACCGCCAGCACGCCCTGGTCGGCCTTTTCGCCGTCGCTGGCCTGTAGGTCGACCCAGGACAGGGCGCTGTGGGTGGTGCCGAGGTCGATGCCGATGGCATAGCGTGCATTCGACATGTTATTCACTGAGTCATTCACAGTTCCACCTCCGCCGGGGCCAGGATGCGGGCATCGTGCTGTTCGGCCAGCTGCGGCAGGCGCACGTCCGCGGCGCGCCAGCCGCGGTGGTTCAGCACGCCGGTGAACGGCGCCTTGCCGACCACGTTGCCGGTCAGGCGCACGCTGGCGGCGTCGAAGCCTTCCGGCAGCGTCACGCGAGCGCCTTCGTTTTCGCTGCGCACCGGTTCGATCGTGAAGTGCTCGCGCAGCACGCGCGCGCAGCCTTCGTGCACGACGCGCGCGGCGGCGCCGATGTCGGCGTCGGCATAGGCCGCGATGTTTTCGTTGGCAAAGTCGATCAGGCGCGCTTCACGCTGCAGCAGGGCCAGCAGCTGCATGGCGGCGTCGGGCGTGGCCACGCGCAGCGTGACCGGCGCTGGTGCCGGTGCCGGCGCGGCGGCCGGTGCGGGTGCAGGGGCCGGCGTGGGCGCCGGCGCGGGTGCGGCGACCGGGCCGACCTGGTCGTCGCGCACGCGCGCGGCGAATTCGGCGTCGCCGAGGGTCTTGAAAAGGGCGCCAAAGGCGAGGGAAAGTCTGCTCCAGAAGGAAGGCAGAGAGGTCGGTTGGCTCATGTTCTTGTACTGTCCGTAGCTAATCCATCAAAGCGCGCATCATACCAGTTGAACAAATAAATTGAGCGGGATGGACCGCTCAGATCGACGGATCGCCGGCCGGCCTGCCATCCCCGGCCCCTGGATCGCCCTGGGCCGCCAGTGCCGTGGCCCCGGTCATCAGCGCACGCGCATAGGCATCGAACTCGTCCAGCCCGCGCTTGATGATGGCCACCAGTGCCGGCAGCGGCGCCGCCTGGTAGTCCCATTCGGCGCGGCAGAATTCGCCGGTGCGCTTCAGGTCTTCGGCCAGCGCCGCCTCGATCCAGCCATGCTCGGCCAGCAGCGTGATCACCTCGCGCTCGTCCTGGGCCTGGCCGAGGTCGAGGCTGCCCAGCACGTAGTCGCCCATTTCCACCGCCGCTTCCCAGGCGCGGATCACGTTGAGCGTGGCCGCATCCTGGCGCGTGATGTCGCCGACAAAGGTGGTCGGGTCCTTTTCGTATTCGTCGCGGGCACGCTTGCAGCAGCGCTCGATGGTGCCCATCTTGCTGACCAGGAGATCGTTGTCCATGCCTGTCCTTAATGGTTGATGTCGATGTCTACCTTACAACAGGAACATCGCGGCCGCCGCACAAGTGGGTGGGAGCGCGCCCAGCAGCAGGCCGACGGCCCCGATCGACTCCTCGTTGAAGCCGCGCCGCAGCAGCGCCGCGCCGGCCGGATTCGGCGCGTTGGCGATCACGGTCAGGCCGCCGCCGCCCACCGCGCCGGCCACCAGCATGTATTTTTCGTGCTCGGACAGCCCGGCGATCAGGGAGCCGAGATAGGTCAGGGCGGCATTGTCGGTGATCGCGGTGAGGCCCAGCGCGCCGAAGAACAGTTTGACGGCGCCGAGGCTGGAGACGATCGGCTGCAGCCACCATTGCTGCATGCCGCCCAGTACCACCAGTCCAGCGAGGAAAAAGCCGACCAGCAAACCTTCCTTCAGCACCAGCGGGTCCTGGTAGCGCGCATACGCCTGGGTAAAACCGAGGAACAGCAGGAACAGGCCGACGAACAGCACCGGATGATGGGCCAGCAGCACCACCGCCGCCAGGAAACCGAGATGGATCAGCGCCACCAGCGGCGGCACCCGCACCGGCGACTCGCCGTCGACCGAGGCATCGAACGAGCGCAGGTGCGGCCGCAGCAGCAGGGTGACGATGCTGGCGTTGAACAGCACCGCCACCAGCGCGCGCCAGCCGAAGTGCCGCAGCATGTGGGCGCTGTCCCAGCCCCAGGGGCCGGCCACCATCAGCACCGGCGGCGCGGCGTAGGCGGTGAGCGTGCCGCCGATCGATACGTTTACGAACAGTACCCCGAGCGCCCCATACTTCAGCCACTCGGGCATCCCCGGGCGGAACACGGTGGGCGCCAGCATCAGCGCCGCCAGCGTCATCGCGGCCGGCTCGGTGATCAGGGAACCGGCCAGCGGCACCAGCGCCAGGCCGAGCCAGGCCTGCGCCACTTCGTTGCGGACCGGCGCCGCGCGCGACAGCAGACGCACCAATGCGCGCGCCGTCTCCAGCACCGGCCGCGAGGCGGCCACCACCATCACCACGAACACGAACAGCGGCTCGGTATAGCTGCGCGATTCGGCGTAGTCGATGGCGGCGGCCCTGCCGTCGACGAAGGCCATGAACAGCATCAGGATGGCAGCCCAGAAGCCGAACACGACCTCGACCTCGCCTAGCAGGTGGAACAGCCCGGCATGGCGCGGATGGCGGTGGGCCAGGTATTCGAACAGGTAAGTCGAGAAGGTGTGGATCAGGGCGATGAGGAACAGGAGCAGGCCGATTTTTTGCATGGCGGTGGTCATGGGGCGGCTCCGTGGAAGGGCAGGGCAGGCGTCATCGGTGAGAAAGTAAAGGCGGATGACGTGATTATTTCATTTTTCGCAGGCAAACGATGCATAGGACGGCTGGCCGGCCGGTAGCCGCGCATGTTTCTTTGCGCAAGCGTGTCGATTCATGCAACCATCGTTCGTCGTCAGGATGCAGGGCCGCCATTCAATCCACGTTCAACATGGGGGTAGCATGAACAAGCAGATCATCTTCAATCTTCCGGTCAAGGACCTGGAAAAATCCAAAGCCTTCTTTTCCGCGCTCGGCTTTGGCTTCAATCCGCGATGCAGCAACGATAGCGCGGCGTTCATGAACATCGTCGACGGCACCATCCATGCCATGCTGACGACCGAACCGTTTTTCCGGTCCCTGATCGACAAGCCGCTGGTGCAGGCGAAGGAAGCCAACGAGGTCGTCATCTGCCTGAGCTGCGAGAGCCGCGAGGAAGTGGACAGCCTGATCGCGAAGGCCAGCGCCGCCGGTGCCCGCATCCCGCATCCGCCCGAGGACCACGGTTTCATGTACGACCAGGGCTTCGAGGACATCGATGGCCACCTGTGGAACCTGGTCTGGACGCAGCAGGGTGACGGTCAGGGCAGCAGTCAGCCCGGGTGATGCAGCTCGGCGATCAGCGACCTGTGCGCCGCGACGCCGGCCATGGCACCCTCCGCGACCGCGAACGCCACGTTGCCTGTGGCCCGGGCCAGGTCGCCGCAGCAGAACACGCCGGGCACGCTGGTCGCCTGTTGCACATCCGTGGCCACGAAGGCGCCGACCGGGCCATCCTCGAACGCGCAGCCGAGCTGGAAAGCGAGGGGACTGGCGCTGTGCGTGCGCGACGCCACGAACAGTCCCGCCATCGGCAGGCGCCGGCCGTCTGCCAGCACCACGTCGGCGGCGCCGTCGATGCGCGCCACCGGCGTGCGTTCCACGCTCACGCCGCGCCGGCCGAGGGCCGCCAGCTGGTCCGCATCCGGCTCGAACGTGCCGTTCAGCAGGAAGGTGACGCGGCCCCAGTCCGGCAGCATCAGGGCGTGATGCATCGATAATTCGCTGACCGCCAGTACGCCGATCTCGCCTTCGTCCAGCTCGTAGCCATGGCAGTAGGGACAGTGGAAAACGCTCTTGCCCCAACGTTCCTGCAACCCGTCCACCGGTGGCAGGATGTCGACCACGCCAGTGGCCAGCACCAGGCGCTGGCCGCTCACGCTGCCGCCGTCGCCCAGCGTGATGCGGAAACCGTCGCCATCGACGGCGGCGCCGATGGCGGTGTCGTTGGCCCACGCCACGGTGGGATAGGCTTGCAGCTGGGTCCGGCCATCGGCCGCGATGGCCGCCGCTTCGCTGCCGTCCTGGGTGAGGAAACCATGCGAGCGATGGGCGTAGCGGTTGCGGCGCCGGTTGGCATCGATGACCAGCACGCGGCAGCGCGCACGCGCCAGCTGCAGCGCCGCCGACAGGCCGGCATAGCTGCCGCCGACGACGATGACGTCGAATTCCTGATTCCCGGATTTATTGTTCATGGTGTCCTCCTCGGTGTTGGGCGTACTGCGCATTGAAGCGCTCGGAAAGTTCGGCGAGCGTGACGTTCGACAACCGTTCGATCAGCAGCGCTTCGGCTTCCTCGAAGGCGCTGGAGAGGGACTGGTTGACGGCCTGCTCGACCAGGCATGCGGGGTTCTCGACCCGGTTCCCCATCGCGAACACGGCCGGCGACCCGACCGCTTCGTAGATGTCGCGCAGGGTCACCTGGCGCAGGTCGGCCGTCACCACCCAGCCGCCGCCATGCCCCTTGCCGGAGCCGACATAGCCGCGTTCGCGCAGGCCGGCGAGCGTGCGGCGCACCAGCACCGGGTTGGTGTGCAGGAAACCCGCAAGTTCCTCCGACGTCAGCGGCTTGGCGCTGTGGGCCATGTGCAGGAAGAGGTGCAGGATCGAAGAAAGCTTACTGTCGCGTCTCATGTAACTTATGATAGTACAAAAAACGTGGTGTGGGAAGTTTGCTGCTGACTTATCGGACGCGGTGGACGTTATAAAGTATGTAAGTATGTGTCAGCCGCGTAAGCGTTTGTAAATTCGGTCAACAGGCGCTGCGGCGGGCGCGTTTCATCAACAAGTGATACGCAACGACGTTCACATAGACCGATAAATAGCTGAGGACCCTTCATCATGAAAAAAACCATCGCCGTCGTCATCGCCAGCCTGTTCGCCACCGCTGCCTTCGCGCAGACCTCTGCCCCGGCCGACGCCAAGACCTCGAAGACGGCCACCAAGCAGGCCGTGCTGGTCAACAATACCGACCTGAAGGCATCGAAAGCTGACACCAAGGCGGCACCGGTCGCTGCACCGGTAGCGCAAGCCGACGAGAAAAAGACGAGCGACGAGGCGAAGCCGGCGAAAGCGCAGGCCAAGCATGTGAAGACCAGCACCAAGCATGAGAAGAGCAAGACCAAGCATGCCGCGAAAACTGACACGATGAAGGACGCGGACAAGGATAGTCAGGACGCTCCAGCCGCGACCCCGGCACCGGATGCTGCTGCCGCACCCTCTGCAGCGCCGGCTTCCACGCCCACCCCGGCCGACACCCCGGCGCCGGCTGCAAGCATGACGCCGGCACCGGACGCCGCACCGGCGCCTGCCGCTGCCCCGGCGCCTGCCGCGCCGGTTTCCCAGTAAGACTGCGGTTTCAATTACCAGAAAGCCCGCGCGATGCGGGCTTTTCTGTCAGGCGCCGAATGCGCCGTCGATCGTGTGCATCGCCCCGGTCACGAAGCCCGCTTCCGGTCCGGCCAGCCAGGCCACCATGGCCGAGACCTCTTCAGGACGG
>JAKOOD010000305.1 GCA_022701635.1 Burkholderiaceae bacterium
ACCCTGTGAACGCCGTCCTCGACACCAAGCAACAGCGTCCGGTCATCCTGGTGACCGGCGCCGACCTGGCCGAACAGGCGGTGGCGCTGCTGTCCGGCTTCGACATCGTCTACGCCGGCAAGACGCCCGGCGAAGACGACCTGGTCGCCCTGAGCCGCCAATACCAGCCGGTCGCCATCATCGCGCGCTACGGCCGCATCAGCGAGCGTGTGATGGAAGCCAGCGCCAAGCTGCGCGTGGTCTCCAAGCACGGTACCGGCATCGATACCATCGACAGCGAAGCGGCCAAGCGCCGCGGCATCGCCGTCAAGGCCGCCACCGGCGCCAATGCGCCCGCGGTGGCCGAGCACACCTGGGCCCTGATCCTGGCTTGCGCCAAGAACGTGCCGGCACTCGACGTGCGCATGCACGCGGGCCACTGGGACAAGGCGACCCACAAGAGCCTGGAACTGCGCGGGCGCACGCTCGGCCTGGTGGGACTCGGCGCGATCGGCGCGCGCGTGGCCGCGGTCGGCATCGCGATGGGCATGACCGTCATCGCCCACGATCCGTTCGCCAAGGCGGCGCCGGAAGGCGTCGACCTGCTGCCGCTGGCGGACGTCATCGCCGGGGCCGACGTGCTGTCGCTGCATTGCCCGCTGACGAAGGACAACGCCAACATGCTGAACGCCGCAACCCTGGCGACGATGCGCCCCGGCGCGATCGTGGTGAATACCGCGCGCGGCGGCCTGATCGACGAAGCGGCGCTCGAAGCCGCCCTGCGCAGCGGCGCGCTGCTGGCCGCGGGCCTGGACAGCTTCCACATCGAGCCTTTCGCGCCTGACCACGCGTTCACCCGCGTGCCCAACGCGATCCTGTCGCCGCACATCGGCGGCGTGACCAGCGATGCGTATGTGGGCATGGGTACGGCGGCGGCGCGGAACGTGCTCGCGGTACTCGAACAGCAAGCCTGAAGGTTTACAAAACAAGACAAGCGCGCACCAAGACGCGCCCCGGACGATTACTATTGGAGACGACATGAGCGAGATCCAACACAACGCACGCCTCGAAGCGGAGACCATCCGCAAAATCACTTGGCGCCTCATCCCCTTCCTGATGCTGTGCTACCTGCTGGCCTTCATCGACCGCGGCAACATCGGCATGGCGTCCCTGCAGATGAACGACGACCTCGGTCTCACCAAGAAGATGTTCGGTTTCGCCGGCAGCCTGTTCTTCATCTCGTATTTCCTGTTCGAGGTGCCCAGCAACCTGGCGCTGCAAAAGTTCGGGGCGCGCAAGTGGATCGCCCGCATCATGATCACCTGGGGCCTGGTCTCGGCCGGCATGGCGGCGGTGCAGGGCCCCACCTCGCTGTACATCATGCGCTTCCTGCTGGGCGCGGCCGAAGCCGGCTTCTTCCCCGGCGTGGTGTTGTATCTGACCTATTGGTTCCCGGCCGCCTACCGTGGCCGCATCGTCGCCATCTTCATGGTCGCGGTGCCGATGGCCAGCTTCGTCGGCTCGCCGCTGTCGGCGCTGCTGCTGCAGGCCGACGGCCTGCTGGGCCTGCGCGGCTGGCATTGGCTGTTCATCCTCGAAGGCATCCCGACGGTGCTGATGGGCTTTGCCTGCCTGTATTTCCTGACCGACCGCCCGGAGCAGGCCACGTGGCTGAGCGCGGAACAGCGCAACTGGCTGTCGGCGCGCCTGGAAAAGGAACGCGGCGAGAAAAAATCGGCCGCCCACGTCCCGCTCGCCAAGCTGCTGAGGAGTAAGGAAGTGCTGGGCATGGCGCTGGTGTGCTCGACCGCGTCGGCGGCGGGCACGGTGCTCGGCGTGTGGCAGCCGCAGCTGCTCAAGTCCTTCGGCCTGAGCATCATGGAGACCGGCCTGGTCAACTCGATTCCCTACGTGATCGCGGCCATCCTGATGGTCTGGTGGGGCCGCCATTCGGACCGCAAGGCCGAGCGCCGCTGGCATACCGCGATCCCGCTGGCCCTGATTTCCGGCGGCATGCTGAGTTCCCTGTTCATCACTTCCTTGGCGCCGACCGTGGTGCTGCTGTCCTGCGTGCTGATCGGCGCGTACTCGTTCAAGGGACCGTTCTGGGCGCTGAGCTCGTCCTGGCTGCCGGCCTCGGGGGCGGCGGCCGGCCTGGCGGCGATCAATGCATGCGCGAACCTGATCGGCGGCGGCCTGATGGTCAATGTCTACGGCTGGATCCGGGAAGAAACCGGCAGCTATTCGCTGGCGCTGCTGCCGATCGCGATCCTGGCGCTGGCCAGCATCGTCACCCTGCTCATCCTGAGCAACGGTGCGCACCAGGCGACGCGCAACGCGTCCGCCAAGGCAGCGGCCTAAACCCGCAGCCCGCATCCTTCTTCGCACGCGCGGTCCGGCGATCCGGCGGTCCGGCGGTCCGGCGGCCGCCGCTTTTCCCAAGCATCGGCACCGGCAGCCTGCGCAGAAGGCGTGCGCGCCTCGGTTGCCGGTCTACTGCCGGCCGCGCTACCTATAAAACATACAACGAGACAGTCATGAACAAATTTCTTCCGACGCTGGCGGTGGCATGGATGCTGCCCGCCGCCGCGTTCGCCCAATCGACGGTCGCCATCTACGGCGCCATCGACGCCGGCCTGCGCTACCAGACCAATGTGGATGCCGCCGGCAACGGCCAGCTGACGATGGGTTCCGGTAACTCCTTCTCGAACCGCCTCGGCTTTCGCGGCGAAGAAGACCTCGGCAATGGACTCAAGGCGCGCTTCCGCCTCGAGAGCGGCTTTTCCAGCAAGTCGGGCGCGCTGGACAACACCAACAACGTGCTGTTCAACCGTACCGCCTCGGTCGGGCTGGGCGGCACATGGGGTTACATCGACCTGGGCCGCCAGTACACGATCGGCTTTCGCACCGAACTGTTCCTCGATCCCTACGACCACCACTACACCGGCATCGTGCCGCTGTCCTCGGGCGCCGGCACGACGCTGCCGGCGGCGGCCCGGACCGCCGGCCTGGGCGCGTCCTCGTCGTCGGGCACGCGCTTCAACAACGACATCCAGTACACCGGCACCTTCGGCCCGTGGACCGTGCGCGCCGAGCACGCGCCGGGCGAAAACGCCGAAGACCGGTCCCGGGGCACGGCCCAGGCGCTGGGCGTCCTGTACGCCGGCGGCCCGTTGCTGGCGGGCGGCGCCTATACCTACAAGCAGACCACGGCGGGCCTGGGCAACCGCGCCTGGATCGTGGGCGGCGGCTACAAAGCGAAGGACTTGACCTTCAAGGCGGGGGTGTCGCGCGAGCGCCAGGAAACCGCCGGCGGCGCCGGCATCTACCAGAACCGGACCGTGTTCGGCGGCGCCAGCTACCAGGTGAACGGGCCGGTGGCGCTGACCGCCGCCGTCTACCGCTCGGACTACGACGGCCTGGTCGACGAAGGCAGCCGCACGCTGTACCTGCTGGGCGGCGTGTACGCGTTCTCCAAGCGCAGCAATATCTACGCGGAGCTGGACCTCAACCGCTACAGCGGCGCGCTGGTGCCGTCGAAGCAGACGTCCCAGCGCGGGGTGTCGCTGGGCTTGATGCACACGTTCTGAGCCGGGGGGCGGATCAGTAGGTGCTGAACATCCGCTGGATGTCCTTGGTGCTGGTGGTCTTCGTCAGCGCCAGCATCAGGAGGATGCGCGCCTTCTGCGGATTCAGGGTATCCGACACCACGAAGTCCAGCTCGTCGTCGTTGGCTTCGCCGTTGCGCGCCACGATGCCCTGGCCGACCCGGCTCGAACGCACGATGACCACGCCGTTCTTGCGCGCGCTGGACAGGGCAGGGCGCACCTTGGTCGGCAGGCTGCCGTCGCCGACGCCGGCATGCACCAGGCCCTTGGCGCCTGCCGCCACCAGCGCGTTGATCGCGGCCGGGCCGACGTTGGCGTAGCTGTAGGCGATGTCCACCTGCGGCAGCGCCGTCAGGTTCGACACGTCGAACTCGGTCTCAAGCGTGTGCTTGCGGGTCGAGGCGCGGTAGAAGTGCGGCTGGTTGCCGACCACGTAGCCGAGCATGCCCAGTTCCGGCGATTTGAAGGTGTCGGTGGTGACGGTGTTGGTCTTGGTGACTTCGCGCGCGGCGTTGATCTGGTCGTTCAGCACCACCAGCACGCCCTTGCCGACCGCTTCCTGGCTGCCGGCGGTGAGTACCGCGTTGTACAGGTTGATCGGACCGTCGGCCGAGATCGCGGTCGACGGCCGCATGGCGCCGACCACCACCACCGGCTTCCTGCTCTTGACGACCAGGTTCAGGAAGTAGGCGGTTTCCTCGATGGTGTCGGTGCCGTGGGTGATCACGATGCCGTCGACGTCCGGCTTGGCCAGCAGCGCGTTGACGCGCTTGGCGAGCAGCAGCCACTGCTCGTTGCCCATGTTTTCGCTGGCGATCTGGAATACCTGCTCGCCGCTGACCTGGGCCACCTTCTGCAGCTCGGGCACGGCCTTGATCAGGGCGTCGACGCCGACCGTGGCGGCGGTGTAGCCGACGGTGGTGGTGCTGGTGGCGCCGGTGCCGGCGATGGTGCCGCCGGTGGCGAGGATGACCACGCGCGGCAGCTTGGCGGTGGCGGTCTGGGCCTGGGCGGCGAGGGCGAACAGGCAGAGGAAGAGCGCGAACAGGGTGCGCATGGGTTTCAGGTACATGGGATCTCCTAAGTTAACCGTCGTCCCCGCGCAGGCGGGGAGCCATGCTGAGTAACAAGCTTCGTGGTGCCGATTATGCCGTGGCGCTTTCGACGTACGAATTCCTGATACTCAGTATGGGTTCCCGCTTTCGCGGGAACGACGGTATCGTCTATAAAAAAAGGCTTTCCACTTCGGGAAAGCCTTGTCTGGTTCAGCGCCGTATCAGCGCAGCGTCGCCGTCGACATATCCTTCTCTTCGGCGACCGGCTGGCCCAGTTCGCCCTCCCACTTCGCCACCACCGCGGTGGCGATGCCGTTGCCGATCACGTTGGTGGCCGAGCGGCCCATGTCCAGGAAGTGGTCGATGCCGAGCAGCAGCAGCAGGCCGGCTTCCGGGATGTGGAACTGGTTCAGGGTGGCGGCGATGACGACCAGCGAGGCGCGCGGCACGCCGGCGATGCCCTTCGAGGTCAGCATCAGCACCAGCATCATGGTCAGCTGGGTCGACAGCGGCAGTTCGATGCCGTAGGCCTGGGCGATGAAGATGGTCGCGAAGGTGCAGTACAACATCGAGCCGTCCAGGTTGAACGAGTAACCGATCGGCAGCACGAAGGCGGCCAGGCGGTTTTTCACGCCGAAGCGCTCCAGGCCTTCCAGGGTTTTCGGGAAGGCGGCTTCCGACGAGGCGCAGGTGAAGGCCAGGATGGTCGGTTCGCGCAGCATGGCGACAAGCTTCAGGATGCGCGGGCCGACGAACAGGACGCCGATCAGGATCAGGAGGACCCATAGGAGCACCATGCTGAGGTAGAACTCGCCCATGAAGACGCCGTAGGTGGTCAGCACGCCGACGCCGCTCTTGGCGATGGTGCTGGCGACGGCGGCGAACACCGCGAAGGGCGCAAAGTTCATCACGTAGCCGGTCACTTTCAGCATCACGTGGGCGACACCGTCGATGGCGTCGACCAGCGGCGTGGCGCGTGCGCCGACGGCGGCGGCGCCGGTGCCGAAGAAGATCGAGAAGATCACGATCTGCAGGATCTCGTTCTTGGCCATGCCGTCGACGATCGAGGCCGGCACCAGGTGGGTGACGAAGTCGTTCAGCGTGAAGCCGGTGGTGGTGATGCCCGACGAGGCGGTGGCGGCGGGCAGGCTGCCCGACAGCGCCATCGCATCGCCCGGCCGGAAGATATTCACCAGGATCAGGCCCAGGGTCAGCGACAGCAGCGAGGCGATGATGAACCAGCCCAGCGCCTTGACGCCGATGCGGCCGACTTCCTTGGCATCGCCCATCTTGGCGATGCCGACCACCAGGGTGGAAAAGACCAGCGGTGCGATGATCATCTTGATCAGGC
>JAKOOD010000329.1 GCA_022701635.1 Burkholderiaceae bacterium
TGATCGGACGCGAGAAGGTCAGCTTCCTGATCGGCTTTTCGCTGACGCCGAGCGCGTTGGCGGTGGCGCCGGTGGCGACCCAGGGCAAGGTGCCGATGATCGTCATGAACGCCGTCACCACCGGCATCACGGCGAAGTCGCCCTACATGCTACGCACCTCGATGAGCATGCAGCAGATGACCGAACCGTTCGGCGACTGGACCGCGAAGAACAAGATCGGCAAGGTGTACTCGCTGGTCACCGACTACAGCACCGGCCTGGATGCCGAGGCGCGCTTCACCAAGGGCCTCACGGCCGGCGGCGGCAAGATCGTCGGCTCGGCGCGGGTGCCGCTGGCGAATCCGGATTACTCGCCGTTCGTCCAGCGCATCAAGGACCAGAAGCCGGACGCCGTGTTCTTCTTCGCGCCCGGCGTCGAGGACGGCACCGGCATGCTCAAGGCCTTCAGCGACAAGGGCCTGGACAAGGCCGGCATCAAGTTCCTCGGGGTCGGCGACATGACCAGCGACAGCCCGACACTGGAAGCGCTGGGCGACCGCGCCCTCGGTGCCGTCACGGTGCTGAACTACTCGACCGCGCTCGACAACGACGCCAACAAGAGCTTCCTCAAGGC
This sequence comes from Burkholderiaceae bacterium, assembly GCA_022701635.1. GTDB lineage: Bacteria > Pseudomonadota > Gammaproteobacteria > Burkholderiales > Burkholderiaceae_D > Telluria > Telluria phyllosphaerae. The sequence goes on from JAKOOD010000329.1 coordinate 614, forward strand.
CTATGCCGCCGCCAATCCGAACCGGCCGGCGCCGACCTTCGTCACCGTGGCCGCCTACGACACCATGGGCATGATCTACGAGACCATCCGCAAGCTGAACGGCAAGGTGACGGGCGACCAGGCCGTCAAGACCCTGTCCGGGATGAAGTGGAACAGCCCGCGCGGACCGATCAGCATCGATCCGAAGACGCGCGACATCGTGCAGAACATGTACATCCGCGAGGTCAAGAAGGTGAACGGCAAGCTGGTCAACGCACCGATCGGCACCCTCAAGGACGTCATGCCCGACTGAGGCGCTTCCTCCATGCCTTGCAGTACCCCGACGCGGCGTCCGCTCACCGGACGCGCCGCGCGGGTCCGTTCGTTCCAGCTTTCCACATCCGGACTGTCGCATCCAGTTTTATCCTACAGGGGAGACACACCTAATGAACATCCGACACCTGCACGCCATCGTGGCGGCGGCGCTCGCGGCATCGAGCCTGGCCGCCTGCGGCGACAACGACGACAATAACGGCAACGGCGGCACGCCCAGCCAGGCCCTGCCCCAATTGGCGGCGGCCACCGGTGCCAAGCTGGCCAGCTGCGCCGACCTGGCCGCAAAACTCAGCTTTACCGATACCACCATCAGCGCCGTCAACCCGATCGCCGCCGGCACCGTCACGGTCGGCGGCAAGCCGGTCGCGGCCCACTGCCAGGTGCTGGGCAAGATGGCGCAGCGCACCAGCAGCGTCGACGGCCAGAGCTATGCGATCGGCTTCGAAATGCGCCTGCCGCTCGACTGGAACGGGCGCTTCTTCTACCAGGCCAACGGCGGCGTCGACGGCAGCGTGGTCACGGCACTGGGGCCGGTGGGCGGCGGCGGCCCGCTCGACAATGCGCTGAACCAGGGCTTCGCCGTGATCAGCTCGGACGCCGGCCACGGCGCGCCGACACCCTTCTTCGGCATCGATCCGCAGGCGCGCCTCGACTACGGCTACCAGGCGGTCGGCAAGCTGACGCCGATGGCCAAGGCCCTGATCCGCCTCGCCTACGGCAAGGCGCCGGACCGCTCCTACATCGGCGGCTGCTCGAACGGCGGCCGCCACACGATGGTCGCGGCGGCGCGCTACGCCGACCAGTACGACGGCTACCTGGTGGGCGACCCGGGCTTCCGCCTGCCGCTGGCGGCCGTCGCCAACATCGCCGGCGGCAAGACCTATGCCGCGCTGGCCAGCACGCCGGGCGACCTCGGCAGCGGCTTTACCCAGGCCGAGCGCAAGCTGGTGTCGAACGCGGTGCTCGGCAAGTGCGATGCGCTCGACGGCAGCGCCGACGGCCTGGTGCAGGACACCGGCGCCTGCCAGGCCGCCTTCGACCTGAACCGCGACGTCCCGACCTGCAGCGGCGCGCGCGACGGCACCTGCTTGAGCACGGCCCAGAAGACCGCCATCGCCGGCCTGTTCGCGGGCGCCAAGACCGAGACCGGCAAGACGATCTACGCCAGCTTCCCGTACGACGCCGGCCTGGCGCCCGGCGGCTGGGCGAGCTGGAAGTTTACGTCGCCAATCGAGCGCGATGCCGGCGCCGTCGGCCTGATCTTCGAGGTGCCGCCGGAAAATCCGGCCAGCTTCAACGGCGCCGCCTTCGTGTCTGGCGGGAACCTCGACAGCATGCTGGCCAAGGTGAATGCGACCGGCGGCGTCTATACCGAGTCGGCCATGTCCTTCATGACGCCGCCGAACGCGTCCAGCCTCGGCACGCTGAAGAACCGCGGCGCCAAGATGCTGGTCTACCACGGCACCAGCGACCCGATCTTCTCCAGCGACGACACCACCACCTGGTACGAGGCGCTGCGCGCGGCGAACAGCGGCGACGCATCCAACTTCGCACGCTTCTATCGGGTGCCGGGCATGAACCACTGTTCGGGCGGCCCCGCCACCGACCAGTTCGACATGCTGACGCCGCTGGTCGCCTGGGTCGAAAAAGGCCAGGCACCGGACAGCGTCACCGCCGCCGCCCGCGCCAGCGGCAACGCCGGCGGCGCCAATGCCGACCTGCCTGCCGGCTGGTCGGCGTCGCGCACGCGCCCGCTGTGCGCGTACCCGAAGGTGGCGCGCTACAAGGGGAGCGGCAGCGTCGAGGACGCCGCCAGTTTCAGCTGCCAGTAAGAATCCGACAAGCGCCCGATCAACCCTCCCACTCCGGTGGCCGCATGCCAGCACGACGGCACGCGGCCACCGCGCCCCCGCGCCACCGCCTTTCCTCGCCCCACAGTAGCCGCCGTAATGTGAACGCCGCTTGTCGGCACACTCCGGTGCGCGTAGCGTCTCCCGTTTTCCCTACCCTCTCCTTCCTGCCGCGTTGCGATAAGCACACTTCATTTCAGAATTTACTTCACAAATGAAGTATTCAGTACTAAAATATGTACAGCGCTGAACGATTTGCGCTGCCACTTCTCATGATGACCAAGGTGAATAACATGCATCCGACATTCCTGATCCCCGTACTCCTCGTCGCCGCCCTGTCCGGCTGCGCCGCTACCCCGACCGACCCGGTCCGCGCCAAGGCCCTGGCCGATATCCAGCAGGCCCGTGCCGAAGGCAGCTTCCCGCTGACCGAAGGCCAATTCGTCTACCCGAAACTGGTCGCCGCGCGCCAGGTACGCTGAGCCGGCAGTGACATGGCAAGTGCGTGGCCGCGAGGTGGCCGCTGCCCGCCGCCAGCGATTACAATCTGGTCTTTCACATCCTGCAAGGAATGGCGATGAGCGATTTTGGCCCGACCGAGAAACGACTGCGACGCATCGAGGCGCGCGCCCCCGGTTTTCCCGTCGATGCCATGCTGCTGGTCCGGATGACCCATCACCTGCATAAAACCCTGCGCGACAAGAGCAACGCCGCACTCAGGAAGCACGAGTTGGGCGACACCCATTACCACGTGCTGGCGATCCTGTACGGCAGTGCCGACGAGACCTCGACGGCCACCGAAGTGAGCGAAGCCTGCAACGAAAAACCGGCCAACCTGACCCGCGTCTGCGACGAGCTGGCGGCCAAGGGCCTGGTCGAGCGCCGCCCCAAACCCGGCGACCGGCGCGCCGTGATGATCGCCCTGACCGATGCCGGACGCGCTCTGGTTGCGCGCATCCTGCCGGAAGTGTCGGACGAGGTGACGTCGGCCTATGCCGGCCTGAGCCCGGCCGAACTGGAACAGCTGGCCAGCCTCACGCGGCGCGTGCTGCGCAATCTCGACGGCGAAGGCTGAGCCTTCGCGACGCCTGCAGCCTCAGGTGAACTGCTCGACCAGCATCCGCACGCCGCGCGCGACCCACTGCGCGCCCAGCACCGCGAAGGCGAGGAGCAGCGCGATCTGAATCACACGTAACAGCAGTTCGTGGCCGCGCCAGACGCGGCCGAAACGCAGCGGCTGGTGGAAACGGGTTGCAAGATGGGAGGGGGCGTGCCGAATGTTCATGTTTGTCTCCATGCATTTTTGGCTTTGTGTAGGGACAGCATACGCCTGGATCGGGCCGTCTGCAAACAGGATTTCGCACGGTCGTGCGGGCCGTCCGGCGCATGCTGTCGGGGACCGCATCGTGCCACGGTGTTCATGATCTTTGGGCAGGCGCCCTGACTTGCAGTACAATCGCCGGTCCCCAGCAGCAACGCACGACATGATCGACGCCCTGACCCGCCTTAGCCGACCCGCCGCAGCACGCCGCTGCGGCAGGCTGCTG
>JAKOOD010000337.1 GCA_022701635.1 Burkholderiaceae bacterium
TGCCGCCGCCGGCCATCAGCGGGACGATCGACAGCATCTTGGCGCTGGTGCCCAGTTCCAGGATCGGGAACAGGTCGGTCAGGTAGTCGCGCAGGATGTTGCCGGTCACCGAGATGGTGTCCAGGCCGCGTGCCACGCGCTCCAGGGTGTAGCGCATCGCGCGCACCTGCGACATGATCTGGATGTCCAGGCCTTCGGTGTCGTAGTCCTGCAGGTACAGCTTGACCTTCTTGATCAGCTCGTTCTCGTGCGGACGGTACGGGTCCAGCCAGAACACGGCCGGCATGCCCGAGTTGCGCGCGCGCGTGACCGCCAGCTTGACCCAGTCGCGGATCGGCGCGTCCTTGACCTGGCACATGCGCCAGATGTCGCCCTGCTCGACGTTCTGGCTCATCAGCACTTCGCCGGTGGCCAGGTCGGTGATGTTGGCGACGCCGTCTTCCGCGATCTCGAAGGTTTTATCGTGCGAACCGTATTCCTCGGCCTGCTGCGCCATCAGGCCCACGTTCGGGACGGTGCCCATGGTGCGCGGATCGAAGGCGCCGTGCCATTTGCAGAAGTTGATGATCTCCTGGTAGATGCGGGCGAAGGTCGATTCCGGAATGACTGCCTTGACTTCCTTCAGGCGGCCGTCGGCGCCGTACATCTTGCCGCCGGCGCGGATCATTGCCGGCATCGACGCGTCGACGATCACGTCGTTCGGCGAGTGGAAGTTGGTGATGCCCTTGGCCGAGTCGACCATCGCCAGCGCCGGGCGGTGTTCCTGGCAGGCGTGGATGTCGCGGATGATTTCTTCGCGCTGCGAATCGGGCAGGGTGGCGATCTTGTTGTACAGGTCGGCCATGCCGTTGTTGACGTTCACGCCCAGGCTGTCGAACAGCGCGCCGTGCTTCTCGAACGCATCCTTGTAGAACGTGCGCACGCAGTGGCCGAACACGATCGGGTGCGAAACCTTCATCATGGTCGCCTTGACGTGCAGCGAGAACAGCACGCCGGTGTTCTTGGCGTCTTCGATCTGCTGCTCGTAGAAGGCCAGCAGGGCCTTGCGGCTCATGAACATCGAATCGATGATCTCGCCGTCCTGCAGCGACACCTTCGGCTTCAGCACGATGGTCTGGCCGCTCTTGGTGACCAGTTCCATCTTGACGTCGCGCGCCTGGTCCAGCGTCATCGACTTTTCGCCATGATAAAAATCGCCAGCGGTCATGTGCGACACGTGGGTGCGCGAGGCCGGCGACCATTCGCCCATCGAGTGCGGGTTCTTGCGCGCGTATTCCTTGACGGCCTTCGGTGCGCGGCGGTCGGAGTTACCTTCGCGCAGGACCGGGTTCACGGCGGAACCGGTGCACTTGCTGTAACGGGCCTTGATCGCCTTTTCTTCGTCGGTCTTCGGATCGGCCGGGTAGTCCGGCAGGTTGTAGCCCTTGGCCTGCAGTTCCTTGATGGCGGCCTGCAGCTGGCCCACCGAGGCGCTGATGTTCGGCAGCTTGATGATATTGGCTTCCGGGGTCAGCGTCTTCTTGCCGAGGTCGGCCAGGGCGTCGGGGACGCGCTGCTCCGGGGTCAGGTAGTCGGCAAAGCTGGCCAGGATACGGGCGGCAACGGAAATGTCGCTCTGCTCGATCGTGATGCCGGCCGGCTTGGTGAAGGTTTCGATGACCGGCAGGAATGCGTGGGTCGCCAGCAGGGGCGCCTCGTCGGTCAAGGTGTAGATGATGGTCTGATCGCTGCTCATGCGCATTTTCCTCGGTTGGTACTCAAAATTCATGGCCTGCTCGCCAGACGTCGATCCTAACCGATCCCGGATCGCAAACATAGCGGGGTTTGGAGGCCAAGTCTTATATAAGACAGAAGACAAGCGCCATATTATGCCCGACCTTTGGTGCGGATACCACCTTTTACGCACCCGGCCGCTTCAGGCGTCGCCATTCGAGCATCCATGGCGCGCCCGTGCCGCACCAGCGCAGTGCAAATTTGATCATGTTTTCTTGGCACGTTTCTTGATACGAAGAACCTGTCGATACAGGAGGAGCAGCATGATGGCGGCATATTTCAACGAAATGGTCGGCGGCGAATCGGGCCAGGTCCGCGCGCACTACCAGGCTTTCGACGCCTGGCTGCAGCGCCAGCCGCCGGAGCGCATCGAACGCAAGCGCGCCGAAGCCGACCTGACCTTCCGCCGCGTCGGTATCACCTTTGCCGTGTACGGCGACGGCGCCGGCACCGAGCGCCTGATTCCCTTCGATACCATCCCGCGCATCATCCCCACGCACGAGTGGACCGCGCTGCAGGCCGGCCTGGCCCAGCGCGTCAAGGCGCTCAACATGTTCGTGCACGATATCTACCACGACCAGAACATCATCAAGGCCGGCATCATGCCGGCCCAGCAGATCGTCCAGAACGCCCAGTACCGCCCCGAGATGCAGGGCATCAGCGTGCCGTCCGACATCTACGCCCATATCGCCGGGGTCGACATCGTACGCGCCGGCCAGGGCGAATTCTATGTGCTGGAAGATAACCTGCGCGTGCCCTCGGGCGTCTCCTACATGCTGGAAGACCGCAAGATGATGATGCGCCTGTTCCCGGAACTGTTCGCGCGCCACCGCATCGCGCCGGTCGAGCATTACCCGGACATGCTGCTGGAAAATCTGCGATCGGTGGCGCCGACCGGCGTCAACGATCCGACCGTGGTCGTCATGACGCCCGGCATGTACAACTCGGCCTATTTCGAGCACGCCTTCCTGGCGCAGCAGATGGGCGTCGAGCTGGTCGAAGGCAAGGATCTGTTCGTCGACGCCGACCAGGTCTGGATGCGCACCATCCGCGGCCCCAAGCGCGTCGACGTCATCTACCGCCGCCTCGACGACGATTTCCTCGATCCGCTGGCGTTCCGCCCGGATTCGAGCCTGGGCGTGCCGGGCCTGCTGTCGGCCTACCGCGCGGGGCGGGTCACGCTGGCGAACGCGATCGGCACCGGCGTCGCCGACGACAAGTCGATCTACCCCTTCGTGCCCGACATGATCCGGTTCTACTTGTCGGAGCAACCGCTGCTGAACAACGTGCCAACCTGGCAATGCCGCAAGCCGGACGACCTGTCGTACACGCTGGCCAATCTCGACAAGCTGGTGGTGAAGGAAGTGCACGGCGCCGGCGGCTACGGCATGCTGATCGGCCCGGCCGCCAGCAAACAGCAGATCGAGGATTTCAGGCGGCGCTTGATCGCCAAGCCGGAAGGCTACATCGCCCAGCCGACGCTGGCGCTGTCGGCCTGCCCGACCTATGTGGAAAACGGCATCGCGCCGCGCCACATCGATCTGCGGCCGTTCGTCCTGTCGGGCAAGACGATTTCGATGGTGCCGGGCGGACTGACCCGGGTGGCGCTGCAGGAAGGTTCGCTGGTGGTGAACTCGTCGCAGGGCGGCGGCACAAAGGACACCTGGATTCTCGAGGAATAAGGAAAAACAAGCATGCTGAGCCGAACCGCAGACCACCTGTACTGGATGGCGCGCTACACCGAGCGTGCCGAAAACACCGCGCGCATGCTCGACGTGGCATTGCAGACGGCGATGTTGCCGCAATCGCAGTTCGACGCCGAACAGGCCTGGCGCGCCATGCTCGGCATCTCCGAACTGCAGGGCGCCTTCGATGCCGACTACGCGACCCTGGATGCGAAAAACGTGCTCGCCTTCATGGTCGGCGACACGGCGAATCCCTCGTCGATCGTGTCCTGCCTGACGGCGGCGCGCGAAAACGCGCGCGCGGTGCGCGGCGTGCTCACCACCGAAGTCTGGGAAACGCAAAACGCGACCTGGCTCGACCTGCGCGAGCGCGTGGCCCACGACGGCGACCCGGGCGAATTCTTCGAATGGGTCAAGCACCGCTGCCACCTGGCGCGCGGCGTCACGCTGGGCACCATGCTGGCCGACGAGGCGATGGTGTTCATCAGCCTCGGCACCTTCCTGGAACGGGCCGACAGCACCGCGCGCATCCTCGACGTCAAGTACCACGCTGCCCAGGGCAACGCCACCCACGAGATGCTGACCCAGCGCGAGTTTTACTATTGGGCCGCGCTGCTGCGCTCGGTGGCCGGCTTCGAGACCTACCGCAAGGTCTACCGCGATTCGATCACGCCGGCGCGCGTGGCGGAACTCCTGATGCTGCGTGCCGACATGCCGCGCTCGCTGCTGGCCTGCATGGAGCGGGTCGTCCACAACCTGAAGGCGGTGCGCAACGACGTCTCCGCGGACACCGAAAGGCTGGCCGGCAAGATGCATGCGGAACTGCAGTTCGCGCGCATCGAAGACATCCTGGAAACCGGACTCGACCAGACCCTCGGCCGCTTCATGGAAAACATCTACAAGCTGGGCAACGGCATCAGCCGCGATTTCCTGGTCCCGCTGGGCGAGTAATGCCCCCTGGGTTACGCACGGCTCCGGTGCAGTCGAGTACCGAAGTGGTGCGCCACCTGTGCGTGGAATGCGACACGGCGGGGGCGAAGACCGTCCCCATGGGGCAGCCTGCATTGTGCCGGCCTGAAATGCCCGTGTAGAATAAAAATTTCAGTTAGGAAATCCCAGCCATGACTTATTGTGTGGGCATGCGCCTGGAGGCCGGCCTGGTCTTCCTGGCCGATTCGCGCACCAACGCCGGTATCGACCAGGTCAGCACGGCGCGCAAGCTGAGCGTCTTCGAAAACCCGGGCGAGCGCATGATGGTCTTGATGACGGCCGGGAACCTGTCGATCTCGCAAGCGGTGCGCCACACCATTTCCAGCTATGTCAGCCAGGACGGGACCACCATCTGGACTGCGCCCAACATGGTTGAAGTGGCGCGCATCGTCGGCGAAGCCGTACGCAGCGTGCACAAGCAAGACGCCGCCAAGCTGACCGCGTTCGGCGTCGATTTCAATATCAGCCTGATCGTCGGCGGCCAGATCGGCGCCGAACGCTGCCGCCTGTTCTATATCTACTCGGCCGGCAATTTCATCGAGTCGCACGACGAGAACCCGTATTTCCAGATCGGCGAAGCCAAGTACGGCAAGCCGCTCCTGGACCGCGTGATCACGCCCCAGACCTCGCTCGACGATGCCGCCAAGTGCGCGCTGGTGTCGATGGATTCGACGCTGCGCTCGAACGTCGCGGTCGGCCTGCCGCTCGACCTGCTGGTGTATGAAAACGGCAGCCTGGCGCTCACGCGCTTCGTCACCATCGACGAACAGAACCAGTATTTCCAGCGCCTGCGGATCGCCTGGGGCCAGCAGCTGAAAGCCGTGTTCGAAGGCATCGACGCGCCGGTCTGGGATGCCGCGCCCGCCGTCACGGACAAGGTGCCGTCCTCGGTCATCCCGCCCAGTCGCCCGGTACGGGTGCCGTTGCCGGCCGGGCTGACGCCCTTGCAGGCAGCGAAACCGCTGCAATCGCTGGCCGAGCAGCCGGCCCTCCAAACCCAGCATTGAGCGCAGCGTCGAGTCCGGCACTGAGCTCGGCACTGAGGCTGGACTGTCCGCGCGCACGCTGTCGTGCGCGTATGGACAAGGGAAAAAATCGGAGTATGGTTGAGGCAAAGCCAGCCTGAGGAGGCCGCGATGTCGATCAAGCCCTTGTCTTTTACGCTACCCCTGGCCGCCGGCCTGCTGGTCTCGTGCGGCGGCGGCGGTGGCGGCGGCGGCGGCACCGGTGGCGGCACGACGCCACCTGTCGCTACTCCCTCCCCGCAACCGGTGACGATCAGCCTGGCGCTCGGTCCCTACGCCAGCGGCCTGAGCGCGCCCACCTACCTGACCGCGCCGCCTGGCGACACGCGCCAGTTCGTCACCGAGCGCGCCGGCCGCA
>JAKOOD010000353.1 GCA_022701635.1 Burkholderiaceae bacterium
CGCCGCCGCCGCCGTGCTGGCGCTGATGGAGCGGGCGCGGCCGCAGGCGCGCTATGCGGTCGCCTGCGCCGCCTTGCTGCTGTGCGCGGCCTTGCCGCTGGCCGGGGTGCTGGTGCGCCTTGGCGGCATCGAGACGGTCGGTGCCGGCATCGCACTGCCGGGCGTGCTGTTGCCGGATGCGGCGGGCTCGGCATTCGCCGCCGGCTTGGCGCAGGACACCGATGCCGGCCTCGGCGCGCATGGCTGGCTGGAAGCCATGCGGCTGGGGCTGCAGCCGCGCCTGCCGCTGGTGATCCTGTGCTGGGCCGGCGGGGCAGGGGTGCTGGCCCTGCGCCTGCTGCTGGGCCTGGCCTGGGTGCGGCGGCGCAGTCGTCCCGGGGCCTGGCGTTCCGACCCCGCCTGGCAGGCGGTGCTCGACCGCATGGCGGCGCGCCTCGGCATCGGCCGGCGCGTGCTGCTGGGCCTGGTCGACGATGGCCGGACGCCGGGCACGGCGGCCATCGGCGGGCCGATCACGGCGGGCTGGTGGCGTCCGCTGGTGCTGGTGCCGGCGGCGCTGGCCACCGGCATGGCGCCGCCGCTGCTGGAAGCTTTATTGGCGCACGAACTGGCCCACGTGCGGCGCCACGATTATCTCGTCAACCTGATGCAGAGCGCGGTCGAGGTCCTGCTGTTCTATCACCCGGCGGTGTGGTGGCTGTCGCACCGCATCCGGATCGAGCGCGAACTGGTCGCCGACGATCTTGCCGCAAGCTTGCTGGGCGAGCCGCGGCGCCTGGCGCTTGCCCTGTCCGAGCTGGACCAGTTCCAGCTTTCCACCCACTCGCTCGCCCTTGCGGCGCACGGAGGAAATCTCATGTCCCGTATCAAACGCCTGGTTCGTCCGCAATCGGACAGCCTCACTGGAAAACCGAACTGGAAGCTGGCGCTGCCGCTGCTGGCCCTGGTGCTGTCGGCTGCGGCATCGACCCGGATCGGCAGCGCCAACGCCGCGCCGCCGCCAGCGCAAGCCGAGGCCGCGGCAGCGCAGGCCGAAGCCGCGGCAAGCCGGGCCCAAGCACAAGCGCAAGCAGCCGCCGGCCAGGCCAGGGCCGCTGCGCGCGATGCCGAGCGCAGCGCCGGCCGCCATGACGAGCGCTTTGCGCTGGTCGGCGGTACCGAGCACAACCTGAGCGCCAGCGGCGACATCGGCGACTGGGCCGATATCAAACAACTGCGCCGCAGCATCAACGGCGAATTCCTGTGGTTCCGGGCGGACGGCAAGTCCTGGGTCGTGCAGGACCCCAGGGTGCTGGCCCAGGCGCATGCCGCCTACGAGCCGATGGAGCGCATGGGCCGGCAGATGGAAGGCTATAACAAGGAGATGGGCCGTCACAGCGAGGCCATGGATGCGCTCGGCAAGGACATGTCGCGTTCGGCGGCCGATATCCGCCCCGACCAGGCCCGCCTGCACGACCTGCAAAGCCGGATGAACGACCTGGGCCGCCAGATGGGTGAGCTCGGCAGGCAGATCGCGCAGGCCCGGGACGACGGCGAACGCCAGCGCCTGGAAACCCGGATGAACCGCCTGAGCGCACAAATGAACACCTTGGGTGTTCAAATGAACGAAGCCGCGGACGCCACCGCCCAGCGCACTGCCCGCAAGAAAATGGACGACATCGGCCGGCGCATGGACGAAGCCGGCAAACCCATGGATGCGCTCGGCAAGCAGATGGGTGCGCTGGGCCAGCAGATGGAGCGGGAAAGCAAGCGTGCCGACACGGCGGTGCGCGCCCTGATCCGCGACGCCATGGCACGCGGACTGGCGCGGCCTGCACCGCAAGGATGAGCCGCTTGCCGTGACTGGCTGTCGATACGACACCTTCACTTCGTAGTATCATTTTCGCCACAAACGAGGGCACGATTGCACCACTGGCGTGCAAGCCGGTGATCGAATGGTTATAATTTCTTCTCTGCAATTGATAAATTAACTCAATTGCTCGATACATACTTATTGATCAGGAAATGACATGTTGAAGAAATTTGCTGCCGCTGCAGCCCTGGCCCTGGTGGCTTCCTCCTCGTTCGCTGCCGCCCCGACCGCCTTCTACGGCGGCCTGGACGTCGGTTCGACCAAGATCGACGACTTCGACCAGAACAAGACCAGCTTCGGCGGCTTCCTGGGCTACGGCTTCAACCAGTTCTTCGCGGTCGAACTGGGCTACCGCTACCTGGGCAAGTTCGACGTGTTCGGTACCGACGTCAAGGCCAAGCAGACCCACCTGTCGCTGGTCGGCTCCTACCCGCTGAATGCACAGTTCGACGTGTACGGCCGCCTGGGCTACAACAACCTGCGCGCTGAAGCCAAGGGCAACGGCATCACCTACGGCGACGACACCGACGGCGGCCTGTACGGTATCGGCCTGAACTACAACTTCAACCCGCAGCTGTCGGGCCGTTTCGAAGTCCAGAAGCCATCGAGCGACTCGACCAACTACAGCGTCGGCGTGGTCTGGAAGTTCTAAGCGGCAGCTTGCTCATAGCAAGTAGCTGATGGAAACGGCGGCTGTTCCCCAGGGAGCAGCCGCCGTTTTGCCTTGTACGGGTTGTGTGTCACCCAGAAAATATTGTCTGGCTGGTATTTATATGGCAGCATGTTGGCGCCGCTGACCGCGCGGCGTTCTCATTTCAAGCATCCCACCAGGAACCTGCCCATGCGCCAGTTCGTTCGCCTTGCCGTGTCCGCCACTTTGGCCGGACTTGGCGCCCTTGCCACCGCCCAGACCACCACGCCCGCGCCCGCCGCCTCCGCCGCCTCCGCTGCACCTGCGGCCAAGGCGGAACGCCCGGCCACCGAATTCCCCTACACGCCGGGCCTCGACGTGAACGCGATGGACCGCAGCGCCGATCCTTGCGTCGACTTCTACCAGTACGCCTGCGGCGGCTGGATGAAGAACAACCCGGTCCCGGCCGACCAGGCGCGATGGTCGGTGTACGGCAAGCTGGCCCAGGACAACCGCCGCTACCTGTGGGGCATCCTGGAAGACCTGGCCAAGCGCCAGGACGGCCGCAGCGTCAGCCAGCAAAAGATCGGCGACTACTTCGGCGCCTGCATGGACGAGCGCGCGATCGAGGCGCGCGGCGTCGAGCCCTTGAAACCCTACTTCGACCAGATCGCCGGCCTGCGCTCCCAGCGCGACCTGCCGCGCGTGCTGGCGAAACTGCACCTGGCGCTGGCCGACCAGGGCCTGTACTTCGGCTTCGGCTCGAGCCAGGACTACGGCGATTCCTCGCGCGTGATCGCGTTTGCCGTCGCCGGCGGTCTGGGCTTGCCGGACCGCGACTCCTACCTCAAGACGGACCAGCGCGCCAAGGACATCCGCGCCAAGTACGTGGCCCACATCGCCAACACCTTCAAGCTGCTGGGCGACACCCCGGAGCAGGCGCAGCGCGAAGCGGCGCGCGTGATGGAGATCGAGACCGCGCTGGCCAAGGCGTCGCTGTCGCGCGTCGACAAGCGCGACCCGTACAAGCTGTTCCACAAGGTCGATGCCAAAGGCTTGCAGGCGCTGACCCCGGGCTTCGACTGGCAGGCCTACCTGGATGAGCTGGGGCAGGGCAAGCAGACCGCCTTCAACGTCACCGAGCCGGCCTTCTTCAAGGCGTTGGGCCAGATGTGGAAGACCGGCGACATCGCGTCGACCCGCACCTACCTGCGCTGGCACGTTGCCCGTACCATGTCGCCGGCGCTGGCGTCGAACTTCGACGACGAGCACTTCGACTTCTTCAGCAAGACCCTGCGCGGCGTGCAGCAACAGCCGCCGCGCTGGAAGCGCTGCGTGGCACTGGTCGACCGCCAGCTGGGCGAAGCGCTGGGCCAGGAATTCGTCAGCCGCGCCTTCTCGCCGGCACTCAAGGCCAAGTCGCTGCACATGACGCGCCAGATCGAAGACGCGATGAAGAAGGACATCGCGTCGCTCGACTGGATGAGCGCGGACACCAAGAAGAAGGCGCAGGAAAAGCTGGCCGCCATCGTCAACAAGATCGGCTACCCGGACAAATGGCG
>JAKOOD010000386.1 GCA_022701635.1 Burkholderiaceae bacterium
CTGGATCGACTCGCCGCTGGCCGCCGCGGAACCCGGCGCCGGTAGCGTGCGGCTGTTGGTGAACTGGGTTTCGGTGACGTCCTGCAGGCGCCAGATGCCGTTGCCGCTGAAGGTGGCGTTGGCCGCCGTGATCAGCGCGCGCATGCGCATGCTGCTGTCGAATTCGTACAGGCGCACGTCGACCAGCTGGCCATCCGGACGGATCTGGCGCGCGTTGAAGAAGCGCGAGCCGGTGACCGGGCCGCGCGCGCCGTCGGCGTGGACGGTGTCCTTGGTCCACATGCCGGAGCGGAATTCGGACGACACGGTGGCGCCCTTGGCCGACAGGCGGATGCGCTCGGCCAGCGGCGCGGTGCGCGGCGTGATCACTTCACCGAAGATGAAGGTGATCACCACGAACACCAGGCCGATCTTGAACAGCATGGTGGCCGCCATCCGGGTCGACATCGACGAGGCGCGCATGATGGTGAATTCCGAGCTCTGCGCGAACTGCGCCATCGTATAGATGGTGCCGAGCATGGCCGCCACCGGCATCACGCGGTACATGTTGCCGGGCACCTGCATCAGCACGTACAGCAGCGCATGCTGCATCATGTAGCCGCCCTTGCCCACGTCGGGCAATTCCTGGGTCAGGTCCATGAAGGCGATCAGGGCCAGCAGGGCGATCAGCACGAAGGCCACCGCCTGGCTGATATTCACCAGAAAATAGCGTTGCAGGATCTTCATTGGGCGCCTCCCTTGACGGACGCGCTTTGCAGCAGGCGCCGGCGGCGCAAGGCATTCAGCACCACCATCGGATGCAGGCGATGGTTGACGTTCATGCGCCAGGCGAACAGGACGAGCGCCGCCAGCAGCACCATCAGGTGCAGCGGCCACCAGCCCATGCCGAAGGCCAGCCTGCCCTGCTCGACGGCCTTCTCGGCCGCCTTGGTCAGGTTCAGGTAGGTAAAGAAGAGCAGCAGCGCCAGGATCAGGTTGGTCGAAGCGCCGGCACGCGGGTTGACGAAGCCGAGCGGGATCGCCAGCAGCATCAGCACCACGCACATGATGGGCGCGGTCATGCGGTACTGGAGTTCGGCACGGGTGTAGGGGTTGGGCGGCAATGCCAGCAGCGCCGGCGTCGACAGGCCGCCGACCTTGACGTCGCCCAGCACCGGCACCTGGGTCGCCACGCGCATGCGGTAACGCTCGAATTCCATCGACTGGAAGTCGGCCCGGCCCGGCGTGCCCGAGTAGCGGCGGCCGTTCTTGAGCACCAGGTACTGCCCGCCCTTGCCGTCCGGCTCGATCACGCCTTCCTTGGCGACCACGGTGGTGGTCAAGCCCTTCTCGACCGTGTTGACGAAGACGTTCTGGACCACCGGCGAGGTGCGCCCGCCGGTGCTCTCGACGAAGAACACGCGGTTGGCACCGGCCGATTCGCGGAACTGGCCGGGCGCGACGCGCTGCAGGTCTTCGCGCTTTTCGAAGCGCTGGCTGAATTCGCTGCTCTTGAGCTGGGCCCAGGGGATCACGACGAAGGACAGGGCCGCCACCACGGCCACGATCGGCAAGCCGAAGGTGAACACCGGCGCGATCCAGCGCGCGAGCGACTGGCCGGAGGCGAACCAGACCACCATTTCGGAATCGCGGTAGCTGCGGGTGATGACCACCAGGACGGAAATAAAGCTGGTGAGGATCAGGATGGTTGGCTGATAATTCACCACCGCCAGGCCGATCAGGGCCAGCACGTCGCCCGAATCGACCTTGCCGCCCGCGGCCCGGCCCAGGATGGTGATCAGGGTCCAGGTGACGAGGATCGAAAACAGGACCGTGAAGGTCGCGCCGGCCACGCTGGCCAATTCACGCTGTAGGGCGCGTCGGAAAATCATTCGATGGTTATAATTGCAGGTTAATTTGGAACTGAGCAGTCACTGAGCAGTCACTGAGCAGTGCAGTGTCCGTCGCAAGCACGGCCGAAAATACGAAACGGAGAATCAAATGGACTTTAGCATAAAAGCATTCGACACCAAAAACACGCTGGGCGCGGCCAAGTCGGGCTGCATCGCCGTGGCGGTATTCGAGAACAAGAAACTGTCGGAGGCAGCGAAGGCCCTCGATCTGAACGGCGCCATCTCGGCCGCCGTCAAGTCGGGCGATATCTCCGGCAAGCCCGGTTCGACCCTGCTGCTGCGCGGCGTGGCCGGCATGACGGCAAGCCGCGTGCTGCTGGTGGGCGTCGGTGCCGACGAGGCGATCAGCGAGAAGAGCTTCGGCAGCGCCGTCACCGCGATGCTGAAAGCCTTCACCTTGCTGGGTGCACAAGATGCCATTATCGCATTCCCGTTCGAGAATGTGAAAGGCCGCGACCTGCACTGGGCGGTGCGCAGCATCGTCGTCGCCGCCAACGACGCCGAATTCCGCAGCGACGCGCAAAAGAGCAAGAAAGATCCGGCCATGACAGGCGTGCGCAAGCTGACGCTGGCCCTTCCGGCCAACATGGCGGCCACCCCGCAACTGAAGGCCGTGCTGGCGCAGTCGATCGCGATCGCCAACGGCATGAACCTGACCAGGGAGCTGGGCAACCTGTCGCCGAACGTCTGCACCCCGACCTACCTGGCCAACACCGCGCGCAAGCTGGCCGAGGACCACGGCTTCGACGTCGAGGTCCTGGACCGCAAGCAGCTCGAAGCGCTGAAGATGGGCAGCTTCCTGTCCGTGACCCGCGGCAGCGACGAACCGCCGAAGTTCATCGTCCTCAAGCACATGGGCGGCAAGCCGAAGGACGCGCCGACCGTCCTGGTGGGCAAAGGCATCACCTTCGACACCGGCGGCATCTCGCTGAAGCCGGGTCCGGGCATGGATGAAATGAAGTACGACATGTGCGGCGCCGGCTCGGTGCTGGGCACCTTCCGCGCGATCGGCGAGATGAACATCAAGCTGAACGTGATCGGCATCGTGGCCGCCTGCGAGAACATGCCGTCGGGCCGCGCCACCAAGCCGGGCGACATCGTCACCGCGATGAACGGCACCACCATCGAGATCTTGAATACCGACGCCGAAGGCCGCCTGGTGCTGGCCGACGCCCTGACCTACGCCGAGCGCTTCAAGCCGGCCGCCGTGGTCGACATCGCGACGCTGACCGGCGCCTGCATCGTCGCCCTGGGCCACCACAACTCGGGCCTGTTCACCCGCCATGACGACATCCACAACGCGCTGGCCGACGAGCTGATGGACGCCGGCGCCCAGACCGGCGACACCGCCTGGCGCCTGCCGATCGGCGAGAACTACAACGAGCAGTTGAAGTCGAACTTCGCCGACCTGGCCAACATCGGCAGCCCGGGCGGCGCCTCCTGCACCGCAGCGGCCTTCCTGGAAAACTTCACCCGCAACTACACCTGGGCCCACCTGGACATCGCCGGTACCGCCTGGAAGAGCGGCGCGGCGAAGGGCGCGACCGGCCGTCCGGTGCCGCTGCTGACGACCTTCCTGCTGAACCGCGTGTAACTACTGCGCATTGAGCATGGGGATGGACGCTGCACCGCAGGTCCGTTACCCCAAAAACCGTCGCCCCTGCGCAGGAGGGATCGCTTGCGATCCCGCCTGCGCAGGGGCGACATGCATGGAAACGCTAGAAAACAACATTGCCCGGCACCGGCGCCGCATCCGGATCGCCCGGCCGTCCACCGGCTGCCCGCATCAGGATCGTCAGCGTCGACGGATACGCCACCCCTTCCCCCGCCTGGCGGTTGATGTAACCGTCCATCCCGGCCGTGATCACGACGTTGCCGATCAACTTGTCGGTATCGAACAGCGAGGCGTTATGCGATGCCGCCTGCTCGCGCGCGCTGCCGACGCCCTCGCGCGCGCAATCGATGGTCAAGGGATCGCGAGCGCGTTCGACGGTGACGCGGCCCGGCGCCACCACGAACCAGCGCCCCGCGCTGTTGGATAGCACGCAGCCGACGCCGACGACTTCGCGGTGGCCAAGGATGGTATGGACTTCGAGCTGCTGCGACGGCGCATCGGCGCTTGCCACCACGCAGCCGGCCGTGGCGGCCGCCAGCGCCAGTGCGCACGCAATACGGAAACGGAAAATGGACATGGTTCGACCCGGGACGAATACCTGCCAGTTTACGGCAGGTTCGGGCTGAACATGAGGGGATGCGGAAGGCGATTCAGGCCGTGATGGCGGCAAAGCGCGGCATGCGCACGCCGTCCACCTCGACCTGTTCGAAGAAGGCCGCACTTGGACGTACCCAGGTCCTGCCGTCTTCACCGCGGTAGACGATGACGGGTGTGAGGTCCGCCTCGAGCGTGGCCTCGCTGACCAGCTCGTACACGCCACCATTGTAGTGGCGATAGCGGTTTGGCCCCGTCATCCGCCTCAGACCTTTTCTTCGGCCTGGGCGCGCGCTTTTTTCTTGAGGTTCTGGATAACCTTGACGATGCCTTCGACACCGGCGTTGTCGTCGAGCTCGCTGAAGGCGTCGAGCACCTCGTTGAGCACGCGATTGCGCACGGCGGCTTCGTCGGCCAGCATCTTCTGCGGCTGGGCGTCGGCCTGTGCAGGCTTCTGCGCAGCCTCGGCGGCCTTCTGGCCATGGGCCAGGGCGGCCTGCCAGATCAGCCAGCGGCGCTGGGTTTCATACACCAGATACTCTTCCGGTTTATCCTCACGGCGCCGGACGATGTGGCCATCGCGTTGGGCCCATGCTTCAAATGCTTGGCGCATTACTGTCCTTTATTAAAGCTCTGTGCAAATCCATGCCTGCTGGATCCGCGATCGTTACACACTTGCCTCGGCCGGTCGGCACCCGGTCATGGCAGCAATTTCAAAGCAATAAATTGCTTATTAATACTTGGCTACGAAGAAATATAACAATACCACACTGCTAGTTGATGTACTGCAATTTTTTCTTCCAGGGAGGAGACGGTACGTAAGCACCACTTCTCTTGCCGCGATTGTTACATCTTGACACATTTCGGCCCAGCCTGCTAGATGGTCTATAACCTTTATTTACCGAACAATGATTTTACGATATTTGTGTTGCACTCAACGCACATAAACCCAATTGTGCTGCAATATGTTGAAAGCTAGCAACCGTTGCGGGTTTCGATTCAAACATTGATACTGCGCAAACTTACGCTGGACAGTCCGGTGTGAAATAACAGGTTTATCAATATGAAGATCGCAACTTGGAACGTCAACTCGCTCAAGGTACGCCTGCCGCACCTGCTGCAGTGGCTCTCCACCTCCCCTGTCGATGTGCTGTGCATCCAGGAGACCAAGCTCACCGACGACAAATTCCCGGTCGCCGAGATCAACGCCGCCGGCTACCAGGTCGTGTTCAGCGGCCAGAAGACGTATAACGGCGTCGCCATCCTGGCGCGCCACCCGATCGCCGACGTGGTGCGCAACAACCCGCATTATCCGGACGAGCAGCAGCGCCTGATCGCCGCCACCATCGAGGGCGTGCGCTTCATCTGCGCCTACGTGCCGAACGGCCAGGCGGTGGGCTCCGACAAGTACGCGTACAAGATGGGATGGCTGGCCGCGCTGCGCGAGTGGGTGCGCGAAGAAATGGCGGCGCATCCGCAGTTCGCGATCCTGGGCGACTACAACATCGCCCCGGAAGACCGCGACGTGCACGACCCGGAAGCCTGGGCCGGCCAGATCCACTGCTCGCCCGCCGAACGCGAGGCGCTGCTGGCCCTGAACGGCCTGGGCCTGACGGACGCCTTCCGCCTGTTCGAGCAGCCGGACAAGCAGTACAGCTGGTGGGATTACCGCCAGATGGCGTTCCGCCGCAACCGCGGCCTGCGCATCGACCATATCCTGCTGTCGGCGCCGCTGGCGCAGCGCTGCACGGCATGCGTCATCGACCGCGAGCCGCGCAAGTGGGAGCAGCCGTCCGACCACACGCCGGTGATCGCTACGCTGGCGTAAGCCCCAGCAGCGCGGCCGCCGCGGTCTCTCCCGCCGGCCGCGCAAACAGGTAACCCTGCGCGTACTGGCAGCCGCTGCCCTGCAGCAGCGCCAGCTGGCCTTCGGTCTCCACCCCTTCGGCCACCACCGCCATCTGCAGGCTGCCGGCCAGCGCCATGATGGCGGCGACGATCGCCTGGTCTTCGCTGCTGGTCTCGAGTTCGCGCACGAAGGCGCGGTCGATCTTGATCTTGCGGACCGGGAAGCGCTTCAGGTAGGCCAGGCTCGAATAGCCGGTGCCGAAATCGTCGATCGACAGGCGGATGCCCATGCGGAAGATCTGGCCCAGCGTCTCCAGCGTCTGGCCGCTGTGCTGCATCAGCGCGGTTTCCGTGATCTCGAATTCGAGCAGGCCGGGCTCGATGCCGGTCTCCTCGACGATGGTACGGATCGATTCGACCAGGCCGCGGTGCATGAACTGGCGCGCCGACAGGTTGATCGCCAGCGGCAGCGGACGCAGGCCGGCGCGCTGCCAGGCCACCGCCTGTTCGCAGGCGCGCCGCATCACCCACTCGCCGACCGCCACGATGGCGCCGTTTTCCTCGAGGATCGGAATGAACTCGTCGGGCGCAACCAGGCCGCGTTGCGGATGGTGCCAGCGCAGCAGCACTTCCAACGCCTGCGGCGCACGGTCGGCGACGCTGACGATGGGCTGGAACAGCAGCGCGAACTCGTCGCGCGCGAGGGCGCCGCGCAGCTCGGTCTCGAGTTCGAAATGGCGCTCGGCGGCATCCATGCAGCCCGAATAGAATTGGTAGTTGTTGCGGCCGGCCGCCTTGGCCTGGTACATCGCGGCATCGGCCTTGCGCATCAGGCTGTCGACGTCGGTGCCGTCGTCCGGGTACATGCAGATGCCGATCGAGGTCGAGATGTGCAGGCTGCGGCCTTCGAAGGACACCGGCTCGGCCAGCGCGTCGATTATCTTGTCGCCGACCAGCGTGCATTCCTCGGCCGCGCGCACGCCCGACACCAGCACCACGAACTCGTCGCCGCCGAGGCGCGCCACGGTATCGCTGGCGCGCACCACGCGGCACAGGCGCTGCGCGACTTCGCGCAGCAGGTGGTCGCCGGTGGCGTGGCCGAGCGAATCGTTGATCGTTTTAAAACGGTCGAGGTCGAGGAACATCAGCGCCAGCCGGCGCCCGTCGCGCCGTGCCGCCAGCAGCGCGCGGTCAAGGCGCTCGGCCAGCAGCGCGCGATTGGGCAGCCCGGTCAGGGCGTCGTGGTAGGCCATGTGATGCACCCGCGCCTCGGCCTGGCGCCGCTCGACGATCTCGGCCTGCAGCTCGGCGGTGCGCTCCTGCACCCGCACCTCGAGTTCGTCGCGCGCGCGGCGCAGCGCCTCCGCCGCTTCGTGCTGGGCGGTGACGTCGTCGATCAGCCAGACGCTGCGCCCTTGCGGCTGCGCCAGGTCGAACGGCCGGCCCGACAGCCGCGCCCAGAACAGGCTGCCGTCGCGCCGCACCAGCTGGTGCTCGGAAGTGTGCACGCGCCCGCTGCGGAAGTCGGCGTCGACCCACACACGTGCCGCCGCCCAGGCCTGGGAATCGGGATACAAATCGCTCACCCACTGGTCGGCAATGGCACCGTCGGCGCAGCCGAACAGTTCGCCCATCTTGGGGTTGCAGCGCAACGTACGGCCGTGCTCGACCACGGCCACGCCCAGCACCGCATTGTCGAGGATGGCCTGGTTTTCCATCAGCGCGTTGCGCAGCGATGCCTCGGCCAGCTTGCGGCTGGTGCGGTCCTCGATCATCCAGATCATCGTGCCCTCCGCCAGCTCGCCCACGTTGGCCGGATAACCGATGATCCCGACCCACATCGGCGTGCCGTCCTTGCGCACCATTGTCTGCTCGCAGCCGAACCGGCGGCCTTCCGCCAGCACCATGTAGGCGTGCCGGCCCAGGGCCGTGAAGGCGTCCTCGTCGGTGAACATCAGGCGCGTCGACTGGCCCAGCACTTCGGCTTCGCCGTAGCCGAACATCGCCGCGAAGCAGCCGTTGCAGCGGGTGATCACGCGGTCGCGCGTGAAGAAGATGCCGACGGTGGCATTGGTCATGATCGCCTGGACCTCGGTCAAGGCCTGGTGCTCCGCCGTGACGTCTTCCACGATCCAGACGGTGCCGGCCGCGCGCGCGCGCATGTCGACCGCCTTGGCGCGGATACGGCACCACAGCAGCGAGCCGTCGCGGTGGCGCAACTGGAGCTCGCCCTCGTACAGGCCGCCGGCGCTGAGCACCGCCACCGCCGCATCGACGAAACTCTGGTACTGGTCCGGTGTGGCGAACGCGGTGACGGGATCGACGCCGGTCAGTTCCTCGGCGCTGTAGCCGAGCATTGCCGCCATGCGCGGATTGCAGGACTTGACCAGGTGCGGCAGCGTGACGACGATGCCGACCGGCGCATGCTCCAGCACCGTGGCCTGGCGCAGCACCGTGCCGCGCAGGGCGGCGTCGGCCTCGCTGCGCGAGGGCGGACCGAACACGAAGGTGGCGCCTTCGCCGCACGCCGCCGGTAGCGGCTTGGCGCGCACCTCGAGCGCCCGGCCCGGTAGCGCGGTGCCGGGCGCCAGCACGACTTCCCAGCGCCCTTCGCGCGCCAGGGTACGGCTGGAGGCGATCGCCACCGCGGCCGGCGCCGTGAGCGCGTCGATGTCCAGCAACTCGGACAGCAAGCGTCCTTCGAGCGGCCCGCCGGCCAGTTCCACCATGGCCGGGTTGGCCGCCCAGACCACGCCCTGCGCGTCGCACGCACACGCAG
>JAKOOD010000415.1 GCA_022701635.1 Burkholderiaceae bacterium
GTCGGCAGGTCGCGGCGGTCGGCGGCATCCGCCATCGCCACCACCACGGCGCGCGCGCCGGCCGGTAGTTCTTCCAGGCGGCGCGCAATCGCCGGCAGGGCGGTGGTGTCGCCCACCAGCAGGTGCCAGTCGAGCGCCAAAGGCACCACGAAGGAGCCGCGCGGGCCGCCTACCGTCAGCCGCTGGCCGGCCTGCGCGCTGCGTGCCCAGTCCGATGCCGCGCCGTGGCCGTGCAGCGCGAATTCCAGCGTCAGGGTCCGCTGTTCACGATCGAAGCGGCGTGGCGTATAGTCGCGGCGTACCGGCGTTTCCGCGCTTTCGTCGAACATCAGCTTGACGTGGTCGTCGAAGGAGGCCGAGACGAAGTCGGCCAGGTCGTCGCCCGTGAAGGTGATGGCGACGAAGCCGGGGCCAAGGGGTTCGATGGCGGCAACCGTCAGCTCGCGCCGCTTGAGTTCATGGCGGACCCGCTGGATGACCGGGCCTTGCACTGCGTCTTTCATGGTATCGTCCTCGGAAATAAATACGATTAGTTGACAATGTCATCCATTATGCGAAAAAAAGTTGACCAAGTCAACCAAAATCCGGCTATCACCGATGGCCACGCCGCACTGCAGGTCGTCGACGCCATGCACAAGATCATGCACCTGTACCGCACGCAGCAGCACCGCAGCCTGCGCGATGCCCAGCACGATCTTGCTCATATGGAAATCAAGGTGCTCGGCTTCTTCGCCCGCCATCCGGGCGCGTCGCCAAGCGATCTGGTGGCGCATTCCGGCCGCGACAAGGCCCAGGTGGCGCGCCTGATCCGCGGCCTGCGCGAACGCGGCCTGCTGGAGGCCGAAGCCGATGCCGCCGACCGCCGCAGCACCCGCGTCACGCTGTCGGCGGCCGGCCTGGAACTGCATACGGCGCTGCATAGCCACGACGGCGAGCTGGCCGGGGCGGCGCTGGCCGGGCTGTCGGAGCAGGAGTGCGCCACGCTTGCGGCCCTGCTGGGCCGCGTGCGTACCAACCTGGAGGCTGGGCAGGGCTGATCAGGCCTGCAGTGTGGAGGGCGCGTCATTTCGGGTCGTCATGGCCCGGTCGTCTTCGCGCACCTGACCGCCCGACAGCACCCTGCCGATGACGGCGCCGTTGATCCCATGCGCCTTGAGGTATTCGACCGCGCCCACGGTGCCGAGGCAGGCCTGCAGGCCGATGGCTTCGCGCACCGCCTCGGCGGCCGGGGATTCGTGGGGATGACTGGCCGGCAGGTCAATGCGACGTTCTGTCTGTAAATGTTCCATGGTGTTTCCCTTGCATGACTGTTTGATATCTATGGCCACTGTAGCGTCAGTTACAGCGGCTTGAAAACAGCCGGTTTCTCGTGTCCTGCTAGGCGCACTCCTACTTTGCGATTGCCCTGTTGATTCCGGGAGGCGGCCCCAACTGCATCCCATGCCCACCTTCATCCGCCCGCTGGTCCGCAAGCTGCTGGTTGCGATCGTCCTGATCCTGCTGGCTGCCGTGGTGCAGCCGTGGCTGGCAAACGTGCTGTACCTGATCCGCCTGGGCAGCCTGCCGGCGCCCGCGGTGCTGCCGGTGCCGGTGGCCGGCGTCAAGCCGTCCGGGCTGGCCGACACCTGGGGCGGCGCGCGCAGCGAGGGCCGCCGCCACGAAGGCATCGACATCTTCGCCAAGCGCGGCACGCCGGTGCTGTCGAGTACCGAAGGCGTGGTCGTGCGTGTCGGCACCAATCGCCTGGGCGGGCAGGTGGTGTGGGTGCTGGGGCCGGGCGGACAGCGCCACTACTATGCCCACCTCGAGCGCTACGGCGACGTCCACGCCGGCATGCGCGTGGTGCCGGGCAAGGTGCTCGGCTACGTCGGCAACACGGGAAATGCGATCCATACGCCGCCGCACCTGCATTACGGCATCTACACCGGGGGCGGCGCCATCAATCCCTATCCCTTCCTGCGGCC
Source organism: Burkholderiaceae bacterium (assembly GCA_022701635.1). GTDB lineage: Bacteria > Pseudomonadota > Gammaproteobacteria > Burkholderiales > Burkholderiaceae_D > Telluria > Telluria phyllosphaerae. The sequence goes on from JAKOOD010000415.1 coordinate 1,965, forward strand.
GGCGACGGGCGCTGTCGCACGGCGTACGACATCTTGACGTCGACGATTCCTACAAGCGCACGCTAGCGGCCCTACCCGTGGCGGGTCAAAGCGGGTAGGCCTACAATCGTTCCATGGAGATGTAAGGACATGGGCAGAGAGCAAAGCGTGGGCGAAGACACGGAAGAAGAGCAGGGCAGCGGCGTCGACACGCCGTGCATCGTCGATGCGCTGTCCGCCGAACGCCTGAGCGAACGCCCGGGCGAGCGCCTGCAGCGCAGCACCGTGCTGTGGCGCTACCTGGATGCGGCCAAGCTGTTCGATTTCTTCGAGAATGCGACGCTGTTCTTTTGCCGCGCCGACCACTTCAGCGACAAGTTCGAGGGCGCCTTCACGCCCACGCTGCGCGACCAGATCAGCGCGTCCCATGCGCGCGGCGAGATCGACTACAACTACGAACAGTTCAAGCGCCGCATGCGCCAGTCGGTCTACATCAATTGCTGGCACCGCAACCAGGACGACAGCGCGGCCATGTGGGCGCTGTACGGCAAGTCCGACTGCGCGGTGGCGCTGACCACCACCGTCGGCCAGCTCAGCGATACGCTGCGCGAAGCCGATACCGAACACGAAGCCTGGATCGCGCGCGTCGAGTACGTCAAGCACTGGAGCGACCCCAAGCTGGACATCGCGGCCGACTACGCGCGCATCTTTGCGTACAAGACCAAGGCCTACGAGTACGAAAAGGAAGTCAGGGTGATCATCGACCACACCGCCGGGCCGCACGCGGCGACCTGCGGCGAACCCGACGCCGGGCTGCTGATCCGGGTCGACGCCATGCGCCTGCTGCGCAGCATCTTGATCGCGCCGGACGCGCCGCCATGGTTCGAGAAACTGGTGCGGCAGTCGGCGCTGCGCTACGGGATCCGGGCGCCGGTGCGACGCTCGAGGTTGGCGGCGGATCCGATTTGAGTGGGTAGGAATTTGCCGGACGCGGACAA
>JAKOOD010000521.1 GCA_022701635.1 Burkholderiaceae bacterium
TGCCCGACCTGTCGGCCGCCGTGGTCTGGTACGGCTGCCCGCCGCTCGACTATATCGACGCCGGCAAGATCACGGCGCCGCTGCAGGCCCACTGGGGTACCCAGGACGCGTTCTTCCCGATCGCCACCATCGACGAACTCGACAAGAAGCTGGCCGCCGCCAACGTCGATTACGAGCCGCACCGCTACCTGGCGCACCACGCCTTCGCCAACGAGGAAGCCGTCGGCGCCGGCCGCATCGCCGGCACCCAGTACGACCCGGCATGGGCGCAGATGGCGTGGGACCGTACGCTGACCTTCTTCGGCCGCACCTTGTGGAAAAACGCGGCCTGACGCACCACGCCTGCACCGGGAACGACGGACGCGTGGCGCTGCAGCCACGCGCCTGCTTGCGCAGGACCGCCGGCGCGTCCCATAGCTCGCCTCGATAGCCCGGCGGGTCCGCGCAGGCCGGATAGGGCCATCGTCCCTAGGAAAATGTGTACGCAGGCCGGCAGCGCAATGCTGCCCTCCGGCGCCTGCGGAGGGGCGCGCGTACCGGGGCCATCCCGGGCGGGCAAAAAAAAAGCCCGCTCGGAAGCGGGCTGAATCTATCCTTTTTTGAGGAGAATAGAGGAGACAGGTGCAGTATGCCGCCCAGCGCACTCACCGTCCAATGGTCATTGGTGATGCCCGTGATTCAGAATTCGCATGTCTTTCCTGGCGTCATCATTAACGCCGCATGGGCGATTGTATCCGCGCGCACGAGCCACCTAGTGCGATGATCCTGGTCCAACCAGAGTCACTCACTCCAGCGCGTCGGCGTCCGACAGCTTGTAGCGCACGTAGTCGATATGCGCCTGCATCGCCGTGCGGGCTTCTTCCGGACGGCGTTCGCAGATCGCGTCGCAGATCGTGCGGTGCTGCATCAGGAGCAGGTCGGACAAGGAGCGGTCGATGTCGCGCAGCCCGTCGACGTTCAGGATGATGTGCTCGCGCAGCATCTTGGTGATACTGCCGTGCAGGTGCAGGAACATGCTGTTGCCCGAGGCGAGGGCGATCGCTTCGTGCAGCTCGACATCGATGCGCGACTCGCCGGCGACGTCGCCGACCTGGCGCGCGTGCTCCAGCCTGTCCATCGCGCTGGTGATGCGCGCGCGGTCCTCGTCGCTGCAGCGCAGCGCCGCGAAATAGGCGGTCGCTCCCTCGAGCACGCGGCGGAATTCCAGCATGTCCTGGTGCCGCGCCGGGCTGCTCGATATCAGGTGCGCCCAGGGCGATGTCGCGGCGCCGGTGCGCATGCGGTCCGAAACGAAGATGCCGCTGCGCGGCTTGATCTGGATGAGGCCGCGCGCCTCCAGCTGCCGGATCGCCTCTCTCACCGTGTTACGCGACACCCCATGGCGCTGCGCAAGTTCGCGTTCCGACGCGAGCTGGGTGTTGGCCGGCGCGCTGCCGTCGAGCAGCGTGTCTTCCAATGTGGCGATCAGTTCGGCGACGCGGCCGCGTTGTTGGCTTCTCGGCATTTCGTGTAGTTCTCCATCATCTGGCCCAACCAGTTTGTTTTGTTACGAGAATAGCGCAAATATTTACAAACTTGAAGAAAAACAAAAATCGGAGACCTTGCCCGTGCCCGCGCATGCCCCTCACCCGGCGGCACGCGTATGCCGGTCTGTGCCATATCCTCATGGCTGTGTCCTCCGAAGCGCTGCCCGACAGACTTGGAGCCGCTAGCAAGACTTCGATGGCTGCGTTGCATCGTCTCGCCGTACGTTCGTATTGTCTTCGACGCTACGTCGGCAAGCCGCATCTCTTGCCCTGAAGGTTTTGTTAGGTGCTCTTGTTCAAAAAAATGAGGAGACAAATATGGCATGGCAACAAATTTATGACCCATTCGGCAGTATGCTGTCATCGTCACTGCTGGCCGCGATACCGGTGGTGGTGATGCTGGTCGCGCTCGGCTTCCTGCACATCAAGGCGCACCTGGCGGCCGCCCTCGGGCTGGCGGCGGCGCTGCTGGTGGCCGTGTTCGCGTACCAGATGCCGGCCGGGATGGCGGGCAGGGCGGCGTTGCTGGGTGGGTTCACGGGCTTGTTGCCGATCGGCTGGATTGTGCTCAATATCATTTTCCTCCAACAGTTGTGCGTGCAGAACGGCAGCTTCAAAGTGCTGCAGGCGTCGCTGTCGGGCATCACCGGCGACCGCCGCCTGCAGCTGCTGCTGATCGCGTTCTGTTTCGGCGCCTTCTTCGAAGGTGCGGCCGGCTTCGGCACGCCGGTGGCGGTCACGGCCGGCGTGCTGATCGGCCTGGGCTTCTCGCCGCTGGCGGCGTCCGGCCTGTCGCTGATCGCCAATACCGCGCCGGTGGCCTTCGGCGCGCTCGGCACGCCCGTGATCACGCTGGCCAAGGTGCACGGCTACGACCTGCTGCCGCTGACCGCGGTCATCGGCCGCCAGTTGACCGTGTTCTGCCTGCTGGTGCCGTTCTGGCTGATCTGGGCCTTCGCCGGCCGCAAGGCCATGATGGAGATCTGGCCCGCGATCCTGGTGACCGCGGTGTCGTTCGCGATCCCGCAATACCTGATGTCGAATTTCGTCGGCCCTGAACTGGTGGCGATCGTGGCGGCGCTGGTCTCGATGACCTGCCTGATCCTGTTCCTGCGCGTATGGCAGCCGAAGACGATCTGGACCTCGACGACGATGCGCGGGCGCGACACCAGCAACGCCGCGCAAGAGGCGCCGGCCGCGATCGAGACCTATTCGCGCGCAGAGCTGGTGCGCGCCTGGATGCCCTGGCTGATCCTGACCGTGTTCGTCTTCATCTGGGGCCTGCCGCCGGTGAAGGATTTCCTGAACAGCCTGTTCGCGCCCAAGTTCCCGATGGACGGCCTGCACAACCTGATCATCCGCGTGCCGCCGGTGGTGCCCACGCCGCATCCGGAAACCGCTGTCTATACGCTCAATGTGCTGTCGGCGACCGGCACCGCGATCCTGCTGTCGGCCATCGTCGGCGCGCTGTTCATGAAGTTCAACCCGGTCCAGATCGCGAGCGTCTTCTTCCGCACCGTGTGGCTGGTGCGTTATTCGCTGCTGACCATCGTGCTGATGCTGGCGCTGGGCACGCTGACACGCTATTCGGGTTCCGACACGACGCTGGGCCTGGCCTTCGCCAACAGCGGCGCGCTGTATCCTTTCTTCGGCACGCTGATGGGCTGGCTGGGCGTGGCGATGACCGGATCGGACACCGCCTCCAACGTGCTGTTCGGCGGCATGCAGCGGGTCGCCGCGCAGCAGCTCGATTTGCCGGTGAACCTGATGGGCGCCGCCAACAGCTCGGGCGGCGTGATGGGCAAGATGATCGACGCCCAGTCCATCGTCGTCGCCTCCACCGCCACGCGCTGGGTGAACCACGAAGGCGACATCCTGCGCTTCGTGTTCTTCCATTCGCTGGCCCTGGCGGCGCTGGTCGGCATACTGGTGACCCTGCAAGCCTACGTCTGGCCCTTCACCCTGATGGTCTCCAATTAACTCGAGGATGAAAAAATGAACGCTCCCGTTTCCGCCGACACCCATGCCGTTCCCCATCGGGAAGCGCTGGCGGCCCTGCGTGCCGTGCTGCCCGACCGCGTGATCCGCGCCGACGAAGAGGAACTGCGCGCCTACGAATGCGACGGCCTGGCTGCGTACCGCCAGATGCCGATGATCGTGCTGTTGCCGGAAAACGAAGCGCAGATCGTGGCGGCGATCGGGGTATGCCGCCGCCTGCACCTGGCGATCGTGCCGCGCGGCGCCGGCACCGGCCTGTCCGGCGGCGCCATGCCGATCGCCGGCGGCGTGGTGCTGTCGACCGCGCGCCTGAACAAGATCGTGAAGCTCGATCCGAACGCCCGCATCGCCGTGGTCCAGCCGGGGGTGCGCAACCTGGCGATCTCGGAAGCGGCCGCGCCGCACGGGCTGTACTACGCGCCCGACCCGTCGTCCCAGATCGCCTGCACCATCGGCGGCAACGTGGCCGAGAATTCGGGCGGCGTGCACTGCCTGAAATACGGCCTCACCGTGCACAACGTGCTGCGGGTGCGGATGGTGACCACCGACGGCGAGATCGTCGAGCTGGGCGGCGAGACGCTCGACGCCCCGGGCCTCGACCTGCTGGCCGTGGTCATCGGCTCCGAGGGCATGCTCGGCGTGGTCACTGAAGTGACGGTCAAGCTGGTGCCCAAGCCGCGCGTGGCGCGCGTCGTGATGGCCTCGTTCGACGACGTCGTCAAGGCCGGCGACGCGGTGGCGCGCGTGATCGCCGCCGGCATCATCCCGGCCGGGCTGGAGATGATGGACCGGCTGTCCACGAAGGTGGCCGAGGAATTCGTCCATGCCGGCTACGACACCAATGCCGCCGCCGTCCTGCTGTGCGAATCGGACGGCATCGCCGAGGAAGTCAACGAAGAAATCGCACGCATGGACGAGGTGCTGCGCGAATGCGGCGCAACCGCGATCGCGGTGTCGGGCGACGAAGCCGAGCGCCTGCGCTTCTGGTCCGGTCGCAAGAACGCCTTCCCGGCGGTCGGCCGCATCTCGCCGGATTACTACTGCATGGATGGCACCATCCCGCGCAAGCACCTGGCCCATGTGCTGCAGCGGATCGAACAGATGGAGCAGCAGTACGGCCTGCGCTGCGCCAACGTGTTCCACGCGGGCGACGGCAACCTGCACCCGCTGATCATGTTCGACGCCAACGCGCCGGGCGAATTCCACGCCGCCGAACAGTTCGGCGCCGACATCCTCGAACTGTGCGTCGAAGTCGGCGGCACGATCACGGGCGAGCACGGCGTCGGCATCGAGAAGATCAATTCGATGTGCGTGCAATTCTCGCGCGACGAACTCGACATGTTCTTCGCCGTCAAGCGCGCCTTCGACCCGGCCGGCATCCTCAACCCCGACAAGGCCATCCCGACGCTGCGCCGCTGCGCCGAATACGGCCGCATGCACGTCCACCAGGGCCAGATCAAATTCCCCAACCTGCCGCGTTTTTGACATGGACACCACATTACAACGATTCTCCGACCAGATCGCCGACGCCTCCGCCAGCGGCGCCTCCCTGCGCATCCGCGGCGGCGGCAGCAAGGACTGGTACGGACAGGACCTGCACGGCGCGCTGCTCGACACCACCGCCTACCGCGGCATCACCGACTACGAGCCGACCGAACTGGTGATCACGGCGCGCTGCGGCACGCCGCTGGCCGAGATCGAGGAACACCTCGGGCCGCACGGCCAGATGCTGGCCTTCGAGCCGCCGCACTTCGGCGCAGGCGCGACGCTCGGCGGCATGGTGTCCGCCGGGCTGTCGGGCCCGCGCCGCCAGGCGGCCGGCAGCGTGCGCGACTTCGTGCTCGGCGCCGCGCTCATGAACGGCCGCGGCGAACTGCTGCGCTTCGGCGGCAAGGTGATGAAGAACGTCGCCGGCTACGACGTGTCGCGCCTGCTGACCGGGTCGCTCGGCATGTTCGGCCTGATCGCCGAGGTGTCGCTCAAGGTGCTGCCCAAGCCGGTCGCCGAGCGCAGCCTGCGGCTGGAGATGCCCCAGGACGAGGCGCTGCGCCGCCTCAACGAATGGGGCGGGCAGCCGCTGCCGATCTCGGCATCAAGCTGGGTCGACGGTGTGCTGGCCGTGCGCCTGTCGGGTGCCCGCTCGGCGGTCGACGCGGCGCGCGCGCGCCTCGGCGGCGAGACCATCGACGAGGCCAATGCCTGCTGGCGCGCGCTGCGCGAGCAGGACAATGCCTTCTTCGCCGAGGCGCGGCGCCATCCGAACGGCCTGTGGCGCCTGTCGTTGCCGTCGAGCGCGGCGCCGCTGGCGCTGCCCGGCAGCCAGCTGATCGAGTGGGGCGGCGCCCAGCGCTGGCTGCTTACCGATGCCGACGCCGCCACGATCCGCACCGCGGCGAGCCAGGCCGGTGGCCATGCGACGCTGTTCCGCGGCGGCGCCAGGGATGCCGGCGTGTTCCATCCGCTGGCGCCGGCAGTCCGCACGATCCATCAACAGCTGAAGGATGCATTCGATCCGGCCGGCGTGTTCAACCGCGGCCGCATGTACAGGGAGTTCTAACCATGCAAACCAATCTTGCCGATTTCATCCGCGATACGCGCGACGGCATCGAGGCCGACGCCATCCTGCGCAAGTGCGTGCACTGCGGCTTCTGCACCGCCACCTGCCCGACCTACCAGTTGCTCGGGGACGAACTGGACGGCCCGCGCGGCCGCATCTACCTGATCAAGCAGGTGCTTGAGGGGAAACCGGCGACCCGCGCCACCCAGGTCCACCTGGACCGCTGCCTGACCTGCCGCAACTGCGAATCGACCTGTCCGTCGGGCGTGCAGTACGGGCGGCTGGCCGACATCGGCCGCCGCGTGGTCGAGGCGCAGGTGCCGCGGCCGCCGGCCCAGCGCCTGCTGCGCACGGTGCTCAAGGAGACCCTGCCGCTCCGGTGGCTGTTTGCGCCGGCGCTGAAGACCGGGCAGGCGGTGCGCGCCCTGTTGCCGCAGGCCCTCAAGGACAAGGTACCGGCGCCGCAGCCGGCCGGCGCCTGGCCGACGCGGCAGCATGCACGCAAGATGCTGATGCTGGAAGGCTGCGTGCAGCCCGCGATGTCGCCCAACATCAACGCGGCGACCGCGCGCGTATTCGACGCGGCCGGCGTGCAGCTGGTGACGGCGCGCCGCGCCGGCTGCTGCGGCGCGATTCGCTGGCACATGAACGACGCCGCCGGCGGCCTGGCCGACATGCGCCGCAACATCGACGCCTGGTGGCCCTGGATCGAGGGCGGCGTCGACACCATCGTCATCAACGCGTCCGGCTGCGGCTCGATGATCAAGGAGTACGGCCACCTGCTGGCGGACGACCCGGCGTACGCCGAAAAGGCGGCGCGCGTAGCGGCCGCGGCCAAGGACGTCAGCGAAGTGCTGCCGGCATTCGAGGCGCGCCTGCTGGACAAGCTCGCCGGGCGCAAGAGCGCACAGCGCGTGGCCTACCACCCGCCGTGCAGCCTGCAGCACGGCCAGAAGATCCGCGGCAAGGTCGAGTCGCTGCTGACTGCCGCCGGCGTTGATGTCAGGCTGTGCGCCGACAGCCACCTGTGCTGCGGTTCGGCCGGCACCTATTCGGTGCTGCACAAGGAGATCGCCACCCAGCTGCGCGACGACAAGCTGGCCAAGCTGGAAGCGACCGGGCCGGAACGCATCGTCTCGGCCAACGTCGGCTGCATCAGCCACCTGCAATCGGGCACCGCCACGCCGGTGGAGCACTGGATCGAGCTGCTCGACCGGATGCTGGCCTGATCCCGCGTTGACCCTGTGCGGCCGCCGGCCGCTGGTCAGCTCCGGAACGCGCCGCGCCGCTCGGCGAATTTCCAGCCGCTTTCGGTGACGGCCGGAACAGCAGCGCGTCGGGCGTGAACAGCGCCGCCAGTTCCTCGAAGTGGCGCCCGTCGAGGAGGGCCTCGGCCAGAGCCTGTTCCGGCGCACCGCGCGCGGCATGCTGCCGTCGGATGCGGGCAGCCGCTGGATCGTGCGCTTCAACCGGGTGCTGGTCGAACTCGATCACATCCTGGCCGACCTGACGGCACTGAACGGCGTGCTCGAAGGCGTGGTGACGGTCGGCGCGCTGCCGCTGGCGCGCACCCTGGTGCTCCCGGCGGCGATTGCCGGCCTGGTGAAGAAGTACCCGCGCGTGCGCGTGCGCTCGCTGGAAAGCCCGTACGAGGAACTGGCGGCCGGCCTGCTGAGCGGCCGGGTCGACTTCGTCATCGGCGCGCTGCGCCAGGCGGTGGGGCGGGAGCTGGAAAGATCGCCCGTGCCGACCATCCGCTGGCCCGCAAGCGCGCGCTATCGTTCGACGACCTGGCGTCCTATCCCTGGGTGTTGTCGCGCGCCGACGCGCCGCTGCGCAAGTCGCTCGACCAGTTCTACCGCGAGCATGGACGGATCCCGCCGCAGGCGGCCGTCGAAACCGGCGACCTCGTCCGGATGGCGTCGCGCGAACAGCTGCATGTAAGGGCCGCCGAGGGAATGGCCGACCAGGATATAAGGCGGCTTCATTCCTAGTAGCTGCAGATCGCGGCGGAGTTCCTCGGCGATGGTCTTGCCGTCCCGTGGCGCGGCGGTCTGTTGGCTGTTTCCATAGCCGGGTCGATTGTAGGCGAAGACTGAAACATCGGGCGGTAAGGCGGCGATCACCTTCGTCCAAGAATCGACGGTGGCACGCGAGCCATTTTCAAACACCACGCATAGTTTCGCATCCGGAGACTTTATTATGACCGTTTCAATTCGGTGGCCATCGATTGTCTCGATTTGCTAGTCAGCCGGGGCTGCAGGTGTCGAGCTTGCGATAAACAGACTGGAGATCAAGGCGGCAGGCGCTAACGTTTTTAAAAATGCGGACATGGTCTACATGTTCTTTAATCAGAATATGATCGATTCTGTGACACGTGTAATTGCTGCTGATGCGCTGGACTGCAGTCTTGACGGACAGACAGCACAATTCGCGGTGTGGGACCGATGTTGCGACCTGCTATGCTGGCTCGAGCGGCCGGGATCGGCCAGAAGCTGACACATAGGAACGCGGGAGCCAATGATGTATCTCGACTCTTCAGGGGTGCAGTTTGGTTCAGCGCTCGCTTCTTTAAACCGAGGTGTTAATGTCTTGCATAGTAATCGAAGTGAATGGCAGAGGCATCGCGACGATTAGCCTCGCGGGGATGGGCGTTGTGGATGTATCGGTTCATGGCGCCCTTGATCGAGAACAAAAGGCAATGTTGAGTGCAATGGGTGGTGATTATTCCGAAGGTGGCGCCGGGCATCTGATTTGGATTGCTGAACATGGCTTGTTGCCAGGCGAAGTCGTCGGCGTCAGCTTGAGTAAGGCATGCGACTTTGCTACGATAGGTAAGACAATCGACGAGCTTTACCCCGATGCAGAGCCATTCGTTAACACTGACTTTTCCATCAGCGACGATATGGCTAGGGAAATTCGTGCTCGTCCACGATTGCACGAAGCCTTTGCCGTTCAGGTCGACACTTCGTTGGCACAAGTCGCGAACGCAACAAGCGATGACTTCAATACTGACTTTACGTTCAATGTTTTGTGGAACCGATTCCAGCCGGATCAGATACGCGTACGTTTGGCAACGTACTGTCTCGACGATGTTCTCGCCAGGACCGGCGGTAAAGAACATCTAAAAAACATACTGTTCGTCGAGGACAAGGTTACATTTACACTCGTACAATAAGATAATCCGTTGTATATCTCGAAAATTAGAGAGGGGTTATGCAGGAGAAACGCTATTGGTTTCCTGTACGGCCGGCCAGGAATGGCTGGGGATGGGGATTCCCTTTAGTCTGGCAAGGATGGCTGGTCCTGTTGGCCTTCTTCGTGCTGCTCATCGGTGGCTCGATCGTACTAGCGCCGCACGGGGTGGGCGGGTTGATAGCGAATGGCTTCGTTTCCGGAGGCTTTTTACTTGCCGTGGTGTTTTGGAAGGGAGAACCACAGCGTATGCGTGATAACAGCTCGCCCTGAACCGTCGGTTCACCAGGCGAGCTTGCTGGCCTTCTTATTGCGCCTGATCCTGTTGGAACTGCGTGCGCTGCATCTCGACTTCCTGCATGAAGCCTTCAAATTCGGCAGCCGTCTCGATGCGGCGAACGACCTGGTCATTGCTGTCCTCGACGGCAAAGGTACCGCTCCGCTCCAGGACGCCCAGGACGGTAGCCCGTACATTCGCAAGTGTCGTGTCGCTACCAGTCGTGACTAGCGCGTTCCATGTGTCCTCTGCAATCGAGACGTCGTGTTCCAGAAAATGCAGTTCGAAGTTCATCGTTAATCTCCTTTGAATAAAACCTGTTACCAAGTTGGTGCATTGCTCATGGTTGGCGGGCGATGTCTGGCGTCGGCCAGTTCAGCAAGCCGGCGACGCGCTGGATTACCCACCGTAATAAAGGTGGTTCGCCCCATCCAAGCGCCTCGACCAGACGATAGGATTTCAGCAGGATGTCGATCGGCCTGACAGACCGGTCCGACTCCATCTGCACTTGAGCACACTCGCTTGCGAGGTGCAGTGCAAGTTCCTCGCATATATTCCAAGTCACGCAGCGATGCCGGTGCGACCCGCCGGGTTCGTAGGGAAAATCGAGTGGAACAGCGGTGTAATCCGTGTTGGCTGCGCGCTGTTGCGTCATGCTGCTTCTCTTCAATAACCGGACAGGACCTATAATACTGTATAAATGTACAGTGCTGGCGTACGGTAGCGATCTTGTCGCAGCGCACCCTTCGGGCGAGGTCTTATGACGATCTACTGGCTTTTCGCGGCGACGCGCCAAGAATGCGTTTGAACGCGGCGCCGAAGGCACTGTCCGACTCGTAGCCGAGCGATGCTGCGACGCGGCTGATCGTGGCGCCTTGGACGGCCAGGCGCTCATGGGCCAGCAGCATGCGCCATCGTGTGACGTAAGCCATCGGTGCTTCACCCACCGTCGCGGCAAAGTGCGCCGCGAATGCCGAGCGCGACATGCCGGCAGCGGCGGCAAGCAGGGCGACGGTCCAGGGGCGCCCCGGTGCGGCATGCAGGGCGCTGAGCGCGCTGCGCAGCTTGCTGTCCTGCAGGGCGTACAACCAGTTGCCCCGGCCCTGCACGGCGCCGTCCAGGTGATGGCGCAGTGCTTCGATGAGAAGGGACTGCGCCAGATGGCTGGCCATCAACTGTCCGCCTGGCCGCGGGCAGCGCAGTTCTTCCATCAGCCGTGCAATCGATAGTCGCAAGGCTTCGCCTGCGCTAGAGGCGACGTGCAATACCTCCGGCAACATGGCGAGCAAGATACCGGCGTGCGTATTGGCAAAGCCGAAGTAGCCACCGAGCCCGGCGCAGTCGATGCCGCTCCCGATGCGCGCCACATTTCCTGGACCGACGACCGTCAGGGCGTCGGCGACGTCGACCGGCTGTTGTTCCAGGTCGCTGCACAAACGGAAGGCGGTGCCGCCCGACACCATCACCACATCGCCCTGGTGCAGCCGGCGCTGGCCAATCGGCGCATCGCCAACCAACCAGCAGCTGCCCATGCTGATGGCGAAGCACTTCAGCGAGCCGTCGGCGGGGTAATGGAGCGACCAGCTTCCGCCCGCCTCCAGTCCGCGAAAGGCATAGTCGGTAGGACGCAACATCGACAACACATCGGACAAGGGATCCATCAATCAGGCCAGCGCGAGCATGCAAAGCATGCATCATATCCGCTTGCGATGGCGTCCGGCGACTGCCAGCGAGGTACACGACAAATAATTTGCGCGATGCGGTTTCAGGACGACTGCGACGAATTCAGAGGGTTTCACGCATTCTGCATCTAATCGTCTCTGCATAAAATAGGCGTTCTTTATCCAGGAGCGCATCATGCAAGAGAGTCTCAACAAGGCCTTGTGGCTTGCTGCCAAGCAGGCCCCGTTCAGCGTGGCGGAGGCGCCCTATACGGCGCCGCGCGGCCGCGAAGTGGTCGTGCGCACCCGCGCCGTCGGGCTCAACCCTTTCGATCGCCATCTGCAGACGATCGGTTCGCTGGCTTGTCCATGGCTGAACTATCCGATGGTCGTCGGTCATGATCTGGCGGGCGATGTCGTCGAGGTGGGGGAGGGCGTCACCCGCTTTCAACCGGGAGACCGCGTGCTGGGCCTGGCCGGCGGTGTCGACAAGGGGCGCAATCGCGCGGCGGAAGGCGCGTTCCAGCACTACGTCGTACTGCTCGAACACATGATGACGCCCTTGCCCGCCGCGCTGGGTTACGACCAGGCCAGCGTGTTGCCGCTGGGCCTGTCGACGGCGGCCTGCGCCTTGTTCCAGGACGAATTCCTGGCCCTCGCGCCGCCCCGGGTCCAGCGGCAGCGTCGCAGCGAAACCGTCATCGTCTGGGGCGGTTCGACCAGCGTCGGTGCAAATG
>JAKOOD010000607.1 GCA_022701635.1 Burkholderiaceae bacterium
TCATCGCCATCAACAAGTTCGACCGCAAGGGTGCCCAGGATGCGCTGCGCGACGTGGCGAAACAGGTCCAGCGCAACCGCGAGCTGTGGAGCCTGAGCCCCGAGCAGATGCCGGTGTACGGCACCCAGGCTTCGCGCTTCAACGACGATGGCGTCACCGCGCTGTACCACGGCCTGCTGCCGGCCCTGGCCCGTCTCGGCCTGCAGGTCGAGACGCCGAAGCTGCCGCAACCGGCACAGCACTACTCGAGCGGCAAGCACGTGATCGTGCCCCCGGCACGCATCCGCTACCTGGCCGAGATCGCCGACACCGTGCGCGGCTACCACCGCAATGTCGACAAGCAGGTGAAGCTGGCGCGCGAGCGCCAGCAGCTGAGCGAGACCAAGCGCATGCTGGCGGCCGTCAACCGGGAAGTGGTCCTCGACGACCTGATCACGGAACGCGACAGCGCCATGGACGCCGGCGCCAAGAAGCTGCTGGCGATGTGGCCCGACATGCAGGCGGCCTACGCCGGCGACGATTACGTGGTCAACATCCGCGACAAGGAAATCCGCACCCGGCTGGTACAGAAAACCCTGTCCGGCACCACCATCCGCAAGGTGGCGCTGCCGAAGTACGAAGACCACGGCGAAGTGCTGCGCTTCCTGATGCTGGAAAACGTGCCCGGCTCCTTCCCGTTCACGGCCGGCGTATTCCCTTTTAAACGCGAGGGTGAAGACCCGACCCGCATGTTCGCCGGCGAGGGCGATGCCTTCCGCACCAACCGCCGGTTCAAACTGGTCTCGACCGGCATGGATGCGAAACGCCTGTCGACCGCCTTCGACTCCGTCACCCTGTACGGTGCCGACCCGGCGCTGCGTCCCGACATCTACGGCAAGGTCGGCAACTCGGGCGTCTCGATCGCCACGCTGGACGACATGAAGGTGCTGTACGACGGTTTCGACCTGTGCAGCCCGAGCACGTCCGTGTCGATGACGATCAACGGCCCTGCGCCGACCATCCTGGCGATGTTCATGAATACCGCCATCGACCAGCAGATCGACCGGTTCGTGCGCGACAACGGGCGCCAGCCGAGCGCCGATGAAGCGGCCAAGATGGAGGAATGGGTGCTGGCCAACGTGCGCGGCACCGTGCAGGCCGACATCCTGAAGGAAGACCAGGGCCAGAACACCTGCATCTTCTCGACCGAGTTCTCGCTGAAAGTGATGGGCGACATCCAGGAATATTTCGTGCGCCACCAAGTGCGCAATTTCTATTCGGTGTCGATCTCGGGCTATCACATCGCCGAAGCCGGCGCGAATCCGATCTCGCAGCTGGCATTCACCCTGTCGAATGGCTTTACTTTCGTCGAAGCGTATCTGGCGCGCGGCATGCACATCGACGATTTCGCGCCCAACCTGTCGTTCTTCTTCTCGAACGGCATGGACCCGGAATACACGGTGCTGGGCCGCGTGGCGCGCCGCATCTGGGCGGTCGCCATGCGCGACAAATACGGCGCCAACGACCGTTCGCAAAAGCTGAAGTACCACGTGCAGACCTCGGGCCGCTCGCTGCATGCCCAGGAAATCGACTTCAACGACATTCGCACCACGCTGCAGGCGCTGATCGCGATCTACGACAACTGCAACTCGCTGCACACCAATGCGTACGACGAAGCGATCACCACGCCGACCGACGAATCGGTGCGGCGCGCCCTGGCGATCCAGCTGATCATCAACCGTGAATGGGGCCTGGCCAAGAACGAGAATCCGAACCAGGGCGCCTTCATCATCGACGAACTGACCGACCTGGTCGAGGAAGCGGTGCTGCAGGAGTTCGAGCGCATCGCCGAGCGCGGCGGCGTGCTGGGGGCGATGGAAACCGGCTACCAGCGCGGCAAGATCCAGGAAGAGTCGATGCTGTACGAGCACAAGAAGCACGACGGCTCGCTGCCCATCATCGGTGTCAACACCTTCCGCAACCCGAAAGGCGAAGGCGCGCCGGCCGTCATCGAACTGGCACGCTCGACCGACGACGAAAAGCAGTCGCAGCTGGCACGCCTGGACGCCTTCCACGCCCGCAACGCCCAGGCGGCGCCCGCTGCCCTGGCGGCGCTGCAGCAGGCGGCGATCGACAACGACAACGTGTTCGCGTGCCTGATGGATGCCGTGCGCGTGTGCTCGCTGGGGCAGATCACCACGGCGCTGTTTGAAGTCGGCGGCCAGTACCGGCGCAATATGTAAGCGATGGAGGCAGGGTGGGCGGAGGCGGCCCACCCTGCGTCAATCCTGTGGGCAATGCTCGACGGCGTGGCCTAGAATGGTTCCGCCACCACCACGGAGCCTTGCCATGCCGATCAAGCCGGAAGACCTCACCGCCCTGATGCAGGAAGTCGAGCAGGAAGACCCGATCGATTTCGCCGACCTGCCCTTTCCCGAAGACGAACTGCGCCAGCTTGTCGCCATCCAGTTGTGCGAGATGGCGGCGTCGATGGACAGTTTCAGTACCGAAGACAAGTTGATGACCCTGCTGGCCGTGTCGGCCAAGCTGGTGCTGGAGAACATGGTGCTCCATATACAACTGCTGCGCCGCGACGGCCTACCAGTCGGCAACGACGTCGAAGCCCTGCTCCAGCGCTTGAAAAAAGGGGAAAACGATGAGAGCCAGTAGTTAGTATCGCGAATAAGCGACAAACGGTGGTAAACGGTGGCGCATCCGCCACTACTGTCTTTACAAATAGCCGATTTGTGAGGCATAGCCTGCCAAGGGGGCTTAAAATCTGTTCCTTAAGGTATTATTGTTGAGAGGAATCCGCTCAGCCAGCGCCTCTCATCTCCATCCTCGAGGAATCCCGAATGTCGCGTCACGCCAACAAGCTCAAACTCACCGCCGCCCTAGTTTCCAGCGCTTTCCTGATCGCAGGCCTGGGTGCCTGCGGCAAGACCCAGACTACCGAATCGCTGCTTGCCGAAGCCCAGCAATACCAGCAGAAAGGTGATGTCAAGGCAGCCCTGATCCAGCTGAAGAATGCCGTCGAGAAGAGCCCGGAGAATGGCGAAGCCCGTATCGCGCTCGGCAATCTCGAACTGGCCATGGGCGACGTCCCCTCGGCCGAGAAGGAATTCCGCAAGGCGCGCTCGCTCGGCATCCCTGCAGAGCGTGTCCTGCCGATGATGGGCAAGGCGATGGCGCAGCAAGGCAAATTCAAGGACATCCTGCAGGAAGTCACGCCGGAGATAGCGGCCAAATCGGCGCCGCTGATGTCGCTGCGCGGCGAAGCCCTGCTGACCACCGGCCAGCCGGGCGACGCCAAGGCGGCCTTCGATCAGGCGCTGGCGATCAACCCGAACTCGGGCGATGCCCTGCTGGGCCTGGCACGCTTGGCCGTGCTGGCGAAGGACCGCGATGCGACCGAGCGCTACGTCAACGAGGCAGTGGCCAAGGATCCGAAGAATCCCGAAGTCTTCATGGCGCAAGGTACCCTGCTGCGTATGCAGAACAAGCC
Organism: Burkholderiaceae bacterium; assembly: GCA_022701635.1. GTDB lineage: Bacteria > Pseudomonadota > Gammaproteobacteria > Burkholderiales > Burkholderiaceae_D > Telluria > Telluria phyllosphaerae. The sequence goes on from JAKOOD010000607.1 coordinate 3,485, forward strand.
GGACGAGGCGCTGGCCGCGTTCAACCGCACGCTGGCGCTGGACCCGGCCCATCGCACCGCCCACATCGAAAAAGCCTATATCGAGATCGGCCGCGGCAAGTTCCCGGCAGCGAAGACGGAAATCGATGCCGCACAAAAGAATGCGCCGGGCAACCTGCTGGTCACCTACACCAGCGCCCTGTATGAATTCACCCAAGGTAAATTCTCCGCAGCCCAGGAACAGTTGCAGCGTGTGTTGAAAGTGGCGCCGGATCACATGCCGAGCGTCTTGCTGGCCGGTGCATCCGAGCTGCAGCTGGGCGCGACCCAGCAGGCCGAACAGCACCTGCGCAAGTACCTGGAGGCGGCGCCCAACGACACCTATGCGCGCAAGCTGCTGGCCCAGGTCCAGCTGAAGAATGCCCAGCCGGCCGACGCCGCCGCCACGCTGGCGCCGGCACTGAAGAACGATGCCGCCGATCCGCAGCTGCTGGCCCTGGCCGGCGAATCCTATATGCAGGTGCGCGATTTCAACAAGGCCAGCAGCTACCTGGAAAAAGCCGCCGAACTGGCGCCGAAAGCGGCCGGCGTGCGCACCTCGCTCGGCCTGTCCAAACTGGCCAGGGGCGACCAGTCGGGCGGCCTGAGCGACCTGGAAATGGCGACCTCGCTCGATCCCAAGTCCTCGCGTGCCACCATGGCGCTGGTGCAGACCGAAATGGGTCTCAAGCACTACGACAAGGCGCTGGCCGCGGCCGACGCCCTGGCCAAGCAGGAACCGAAGAACCCGCAGGTCTACAACCTGAAGGCTGCGGTCAACATGGTCAAGGGCGACATCCCGGCCGCGCGCACTGCCCTCGACCAGGCGCTGGCGCTCGATCCGACCTTCGCACCGGCCGTGAAAAACATGGCGCGCCTGGATCTGCTCGAGAAAAAGCCGGACGCCGCCAAGCAGCGCTATGAAAAAGTCCTGGAAAAGGACAAGAACAACGTCGAGGCGATGACTTCGCTGGGCCAGCTGGCCATGCTGCAGAACCGTCCTGAAGAAGCCACCTCGTGGTTCGAAAAGGCCAGCAACGCCAGCCCGAACGCGGTGAACCCGGCGGTTACGCTCGGCATGCACTACCTGCGCACCAACCAGCCGGCCAAGGCCTTGAACCTGGCGCGCAAGTTCCAGACCACCAATGCCACCAGCCCCGAGCTGCTGGACATGCTGGGTCAGGCGCAGGTCGCCAACAAGGACTTGAACGGTGCACTGGAAACCTACAGCAAGATGTCCAACGTGGTGCCGAAGTCGGCCACGCCGCAGATGCGCCTGGCCGCCGTCCACATGGCGATGAAGAACAATGCCGCCGCCACCGAGGACCTCAAGCGTGCCGTCGAGCTGCAGCCTGAACTGGTGCCGGCACGCCTGGCCCAGGTCGAGATGGCGATGCGCAGCGGCCGTCCGGACGAGGCGCTCGGCATCGCACGCCAGATGCAGAAGATGAACGACAAGTCGCCGGTCGGCTATGCCACCGAAGGCGACATCCTGCTGGCGCAGCGCAAGGCGGCGCAGGCGGTGCCGGCCTACGACAAGGCACTGGCCCTGGCCAAGTCGCCGCAGTTGCTGGTGCGCTCGATGCAGGCACTCAACATGGCCGGCAAGGGCAAGGAAGCCGAGGCGCGCGGCAACGCGTGGCTGAAAGAGCACCCGAGCGATCCGATGGTCACGATGTTTGTCGCGGAAACCAACCTGGCGCGCAAGGACTACCCGACCGCGATCCGGATGCTGGAAGCCGTGGCCAAGCAAACCCCGGACAATGCAGCCGCCCTGAACAACCTGGCTTACGCCTATCAGCAGGTCAAGGATCCGCGCGCACTGCCGACCGCCGAACAGGCGTTCAAGCTGGCCAGCACCAATGCGGGCGTCATGGATACCCTCGGCTGGATGCTGGTGGAACAAGGGAACACCAGTCGCGGTTTGCCGCTGCTGCAAAAAGCCAGCAGCATGGCGCCGAATGCAACCGAAATCCGCTATCACCTTGCGGTCGGTCTGCACAAGTCCGGCGACAAACAGGGGGCGCGCAAGGAACTGGATACCTTGCTCGCCGATGGCAAGCCGTTCCCGCAAGCCGACGACGCACGCGCATTGCTAAAGACCTTGTAACTGGTTAATATACGTTATCCATAATAAAACAATAAGCCACGCCAGAATGGACGTGGCAAGCTAACCTGGCGCCGGCGCCACCGCCGGCGTTTCTCAATGGGGAATCCTGCGATGGCGACTTTTGACGATTTCAAGGACCCAGAGGGTGAATCGGCCGTATCCCTATCGGACGCTCATGATTTCAATGATCGCGATAATATTACGCCCTCTCAATATGAGGATGTGATCGTGAACCACGATTCGTACGGAATCCGGCTTACCGATACGGCGGACGGGCGTAATTCAGCAAGCATGTTAATCAACAAGATGTATGCCTGGCGTGGCTACGCCGGTACGCATCAGCTGAGTGACGACCCCAATCGCATCACCCTCACGGCAACCGACAAGGGCGAAGTGGTGGGCACGCTCACCATCGGCATCGACTCTCCGATCGGCCTGATGGCCGACCAGATTTTCAAGGAAGAACTCGATTTTCATCGCAACAAGGGCGCGCGCCTGTGCGAGTTCACCAAACTGGCCTTCGATCCGTCGGTGCGCTCGAAAACCTCGCTGGCCAATCTGTTTCACCTGGCCGTGATCTACGGCCGCGATATCCATAAATGCACCGATATCGTGATCGAAGTCAATCCGCGTCATCGCCGTTTTTACGAGCGCATGCTGGGCTTCAAGCAGGAAGGCGATCTGAAAATCAATCCGCGCGTCGACGCGCCGGCCTTTCTGCTGCGCGTCAACCTGGAATACGTGACGGAGCAAATCGAAAAATTCGGCGGCACCTTCACTGCCGACAATAACGTCACCGAACGTTCGTTTTATCCGTATTTCTTTTCGCCGCGCGAAGAAATGGGTATTCGCAACCGCCTGCTGCGCATGGACGACCAGCACGCGGGATGACCTTGCGCACAGGCGTCGCGTATTCCCGATGCCGGCGCCTTCCCGTCTTGCGATTCTCTTCTGACCTTCTGTATTTCCCCCATCGATGAATAATCCGTTCCGTTATGAACAGGCGTTTTCACGCAACATTGGCTGGGTCACGCCGGCAGAGCAATCCACGCTGCGCGGCAAGCGCGTCGCCATCGCCGGCGGCGGCGGGGTCGGCGGTGTCCACCTGCTGACCCTGGCGCGCCTGGGTGTCGCCAACTTCCATATCGCCGATTTCGACAGTTTCGACATCGTCAACTTTAACCGCCAGGTGGGCGCCATGATGTCGACCGTCGGCCAGCCCAAGGCCGAGGTGCTGGCGCGCATGGCCAAGGACATCAACCCCGAAATCGACATCAAGATCTTCGACCAGGGCGTCCACAAGGACAACCTGAACGATTTCCTGGCCGGTGTCGACCTGTACGTCGACGCGCTCGATTTCTTCGCCTTCGACGCCCGCCAGCAGACCTTCGCGGCCTGCGCCCGCCTCGGCATCCCGGCCACCACCGCGGCGCCGCTCGGCATGGGAGCCGCCCTGCTCAACTTCCTGCCGGGCCAGATGACCTTCGAGGAATACTTCCAGTGGGGTGACCTGCCCGAGCTCGACAAGGCGATCCGGTTCGTGGTCGGGCTGGCCCCGGCAGGCCTGCACCGGCCTTACCTGGTGGTCCCGGAAGCCGTCAATTTCGCCGAGCGCCGCGGTCCGTCGACCTTCATGGCCTGCCAGCTGTGCGCCGGCATCGTCGCCACCGAGGCCCTGAAGATCCTTCTCGGGCGCGGCAAGATCCTGGCGGCGCCGCATGGCATGCAGTTCGACGCCTACCGCAACAAACTCAGCCATACCTGGCGTCCCGGCGGCAACGGCAATCCGCTGCACCGCCTGATGATTGGCGTCGCCAAGCGCCAGATGACCAAGCAACTGGTGCCGCAAGCATGAACATCCCGCCGAGCCTCCACCGCATCCTCGAACTGGCGCGCTGGGCGCCGAGCGGTGACAATACCCAGTGCTGGCGCTTCGAAATCGCCGCGCCCGACCATCTGGTCATCCACGCCTACGACACCCGGCACGACACCGTCTACGACCTGGATGGCCATCCGAGCCAGATTTCCATGGGTGCGCTGCTGGAAACCATCGACATCGCCGCCAGCGAACAGGGCTTGCGCGCCCACACCCTGCGCCGTGCCGATAGCGCGCCCGACCGCCCGCTGTTCGACGTGCGCTTCAGCCCCGACGCCACGGTGACGCCGAGTCCCCTGCTCGGCGCCGTCGAAACGCGTACCGTGCAGCGCCGTCCGATGCATACGCGTCCACTGACTGCGGCCGAGAAGCGTGAGCTGGAAACTTGCGTCGGTCCCGGCTTCGCCGTGACCTGGATCGAAGGCTTCGGCCCCAAGCTCAAGACGGCACGCCTGATGTTCAATAACGCCAGGCTGCGTCTGACCATGCCGGAAGCCTTCGAGGTGCACCGCCGCATCATCGACTGGAATGCCAGGTACAGCCCGGACAAGGTGCCGGACCAGGCGCTCGGCGTCGACAAGGCGACGCTGAAACTGATGAAATGGGCGATGGTGAGCTGGACGCGGATGTCGACCATCAATACCCTGATGGGCACCTGGGCGCCGCGCCTGCAGATGGATTTACTGCCGGGTATCGCCTGTGCGGCCCACTTCGTGCTGAAGGCGAAGCAGCAACCGCGGACGATCGACGATTACGTGCAGGCCGGGCGCGCGGTCCAGCGCTTCTGGCTGACCCTGACCCGGCTCGGGCTGTTCATGCAGCCGGAAATGACGCCGCTGATCTTTGCCAAGTATGTGCGCGAAAACACGCCTTTTACGCGTAAGACCCGCCTGCATGCGCCGGCGCGCCGCCTGCAGCAGCAAGGCGCCGAACTGATCTTCAACGACGCACTGTACCCGGTCTACATGGGCCGCCTGGGTGCCGGCCCCGCCCCTGCCGCACGGTCGCAGCGCCTGCCGGTCGAGCAGCTGCTGAAGCGCTGATCGCACCGTTCGGCGCATTTTCTTCGGGTTGCCACTTTTCGTTCGAAAAGATAAAAATTTGGTTAGGCAATAAAAAAAGAGCAGGGAAACCCTGCTCTTTTTTTATTGCTTTTATCCGGTCAGACGACCGGATAAATAGAAGACCTTTTCGTTACGATCAGGCCTTCTTATCGCAATTAGGCCTTCTTGTTGCGCTTGCGTGCAGCGACGCCGGCGCCCAGCATGGCGATGCCGAACAGGGCCAGCGAGCCCGGCTCAGGCACTTCAGCCAGTTTGAACTGACCGTTGTTGCTGACGAAGAAGTTCTGGCCCGGGACGTTGGCATAGGTGGTGCCGGTGGTGCAGCCTGCGCCGGTGTAGCCGCCGAATTGGCAGGCAACTTCCGACACCAGGTTCGCGTTGGCCGGGCTATTGAAGTTGGTCAGGCCATTGGCGTTGGTGAACGCGAATGCCAGGATGTCTTCCGAGCTCAGGTCTTGACCATTGCCACGGAAGAAGTAACCCGATGCCAGGTCGCCAGCGTTGGCCTTGGCGTACACGGTGACTTGACCGTTGCTGATCGGGTTGCCCGATGCGTCGACGTTGCCGCCGCCGCCTACCAGCACGTCGAAGCTGGCGATCAGCTTGCCGTCGTTAGCACCATAGATGCCGGCGGTCGAACCGTAGTTGGCAACGGTGTCCTGGTAAATGTTGATGGTACCGCCGGTGAACTGGAACTGGCCATTGAAAGTGCCGGTGCCGGTTGCCGCGAAGGTTGCGGTGATGTTACCGCCCGGGTAGTTGACCGGGAACAGTTGGCCGTTGCTGTCAGCCTGAACGATGTTGAAAACAGCGTTCTCTTGGAAGTTGAAGGTGTTGTTGCCGTTGTTGGCCAGCTGGATGAAGGCGTTGCCGTTCACGTCCAGGTATTCGCCGATGGCTTGGCCGCTCGCGTAACCGGCGCCGACCGGGTTGAAGACCCAGTTGGTCAGCACGTCTTCTGCATGCGCAGCACCGGCCATGGAAAGAGCTACAGCTGCAGCGCACGACAGTTTTTTCAGAAATTTCATGATTCGTTTTCCTCGCTTAGTTGATTGGTGGTGCTATGCCTCTTTATAAGCAAGCCGTGTGCCAGCTTTCGGAAAATGTTTAAGATCAATGACTTACCTAAAATCAATTAAAGCAAAAAGCAGCAACTGTAAAAAATGCCGACAGAACATTTGACTAATAATTTCGTTATGGAAATTATATGATTTGTTGCCACCCATTAAGACGATTGTTTCTTTGAGAGGAAAGCCTTGTAAAACAGATGGCGTGCCAGCATCAGCGGCGGCATGCGCAGCCAGTTGCCGCGCACGTACAGTGCAAAACGCGCGGCGCCGGTGAATGCGTCGGCGCAGCTGGCATGCATCGGCAGCAGCGCGCGTTCGAACAGGGCATCCATCACGGCCAGCAGCGCCCGGTTTGGCGCGGCCGCGGCAAGCGCATCCAGCACCGCGTCCGGCACTGGCGTGCCGAGCAGGCGCCGGCCGTAGCGCAGCGCATAGAACAGCGGCCGTTCCAGTTCGAGCGCGCGCGCCCGTGCCGGCAGCGCTTCCCAGAAGCCGGCACGACCACCGAACTCGTGGAACAGGAAGTGCAGGTCGAGCAGGTCGCGCAAGCCCTTGTCGAATTCGCCGTCGAAGAACAGGTGCACCGCACTGTGCAGCACCATGTCGGCCGGCGCCAGCGTGGCCAGGCCGGGCGCGTGCGCGATCGGCACGGCGGCGGCGCGCAACAGTGCTGGATCCGGATGTACGGGTGCGGTCTGCGGCAGGATCGCGTGGTGGACGTCGATGCTGCTCTGCCGGCGCACGTGCTGCATCGGCGGCAGTTCGTGCATCCACTGGCGGTAATAGCGCTGGTCGTAGGCGTCGGTCTGGCTGCTGGCCCAGCCATGCAGCATCAGCGCCGACTCCACATCGTCCAGGCGCGCCTGCGGCACCATGATGTCGATGTCGCTGAACAGGCGGCCGGCGCCAGCGCGCAGGCCGGCCATCGCGTAGGCCGCGCCTTTCAGCAGCAGCAGCGGCGCCACGTCGTCCACCCGGGCAAGCGCGGCCTGGATGCATTCGACTTCGAAACCCACCGCCTGGCGGTGGCGCGTGGCCAGCGCGCGCACCCATTCCAGGTGGGCGCGCGGCTGTGCCGGTACGGCGTCCAGCAGACCATGCTCCTCGATCAGCGCCAGCAGCGTCGGACTCAGGTTGACGCTGGTCGACTGGCGCAGCAGCAGGTCCCAGTCGGCCAGACCCAGGCTCGGCAGCAGGCCGGGATCGCGCAGGACCGCCACCAGGATCGGCGGGCGCTTCACCGCGGCGCCTCCAGCGCGGCGAACAGCGCCATCGCTTCGTCCAGGTTGCTGTAGCGGAAATCGTAGCTGGCGCAGCCTTCGATCGCGCCGGCCAGGGTGGCGAACCCGCGCGCGCCCATGTGGCTGTAATTGAAGGCATTATCGGCCACGCGGAAAAAGGCGCGGGCGCGCGGGATCGGGGTAAGCGAGGTGGCGGCGCCGGCTTCGTACTTGGGAAACACGATCCAGGCCGGGCGCGCGGTCTCGTGGGCGCGCGCGACGCTGTCCGCCGGGGCCTTCAGGTGCGCCACCGTGCCCTTGGTGGTGTTGCTGACCGGACGGCTCAATACGGCGTCGGCGACGTAGCCGCGGATCACGTCGATCGAGCGGTTCTTGAGGCTGACCGGACGCGGCACCGGCACCAGCAGGCCGTCTTGCGGACGGAACAGCGCCAGCTCGTCGGACAGCAGGCGCCAGCCGCGGTTGACGAGCGCCGCGCACAGCGTGCTCTTGCCCGATCCCGGCGGCGCCGGCAGGATCGCCGCCAGGCCGCCGCGCTCGACCACCGCGGCATGGATCATCAGGTAGGCATGGGCGCGTGTCGAGATGCACCAGTTCAGGCCCCATTCCAGCATCGGGAAGGCATGCGCTTCGGGCAGGGGCTCGAACGGCAACTGGCCGTCGAGGTCGAAATTCACCTGCGGCTGGTACCAGCGGCGCAGGCCGCCGGGGTGCTGCAGGCCAACGTGGAAATCGGCGAAGCCATCCTCGCCGTGGACCGGGTAATCGCCGTACAACAGGGCGATGCCGTCGGCCACGTGGCGGATCGGCGAACGGATGCGGCTGACGAAGGCGCCGGTCTGCACCAGCAGGCCAGGGCCCGCCAGGCGCGTCTCGAGCTGGCGGCGGCTGAGCGATGCGACCGTCAGCATGCGAGGGTGTCGATGAGGTTCAGGTGTTGCAGGTCGCGCAACAAGGTGTCGGTCTCGAGGTCGAGTTCGTCCGGTTCGAGGTCGAATTCGGCCTGCAGGACGACGGCCAGCGCAGTGCGCGTGGCCGGGCCGCGGCGCAGCGCCAGCAGCAGTTCGATGGCGCCATCGCCCAGCAGGTGGGTGTCGCCGGACAAATCGTTATACAGGATGTACTCGCCGTCCCACTGCCGGTACTGCAGGGTCTGTCCGGGCCGCAGGCGCCACGTCTCGCTGGCGGCCACCGGATCAATCCATGGTGCCGTACAGGTAGGCGACGATGTCGTTGGCATACCACTTCTGGCCGGCCATCGGGGCGTAGTAGCCTTTCGCCACCCATTCGCTCCATACGCTGCGCAAGGACTCGATGGTGAGGAAATTGACGCGGCCCGACAACACGTTCAGGTAAGCGGCCAGCATGTACTTGGCCATCTTGGTGCTGTCGAAAGGGGCGCCATGCACGATCTGGTTGCAGCTCGCCCCGGCGTAAGCGCTGCCGATATTGCAGCTGAAATGCTTGGAAAAAGGATCGGTCGGGGAGCAGCCAGCCGGCCACGCCGTCTTGCTCCAGGCAAGCGGATCGAGGCCATTGCACACTGCCGCCGGACCGTGGTGACTGAGCGTGCCCACGGCCTTGTTCTGGCCGACCGCCGACACTGCCGCCGAAGCCGACACGCCGCAGTAGGTACATGCCATGCCGGGCTGGCTGTGCAGGGTCAGCAGCACACCTGCGGCACCTGCACCGGCTCGGGTAAAGCGCCGGCGTGAAGCGCCCTTGGCAGACATCGCGTCCGATGCCGCGGGCTGCGCAGCGTCCACTTGCGGAATCGATGCGACAGGATCAGTTTCGCTAGGGTGACGGTTTTGGGTAGCCACGTGGGTCCTCTTCGGTTTTCAGAACAGTCGGGCAGCAGCACAATGCCAGATTACGCAAAAACAAGCAATCCTTGTGCCAGAAGCAAGCTGCCCAAAAGCAACGCTTAATAATCAGCGACTTAGGCGGCGTGCGACGATTACCCGTATTTCGCTATGCTAATCGACTGTAAAGAAAACTGACAGCGATCAGAAATAGCTTTCCGGGATGACCAGCACATCACCCGGGCGCACCGGCACGTTGGCCGAGATGTCGCCGTCCTTGACCAGGTCGTCGATGCGCACGTTGAATTTCTGCTGCTTGCCGTCGACAGTGCGCACCAAGCTGGCGCGATTACCAGCCGCAAATTCGGTAGTGCCGCCGACTGCGATCATCACGTCCATCAGGCTCATGTCGCGGCGGTAAGGCAGCGCTTGCGGCCGGGCGGCTTGGCCGATCACGCGGATCTGCTCGCCGTAGGTGCCGACGAAACTCGACACGACCACGGTCACGACCGGCTGCTGGATGAATTTGGCCAGCGCCTTCTCGATATCACGCGCTAGTTCGGTCGAGGTCTTGCCGGACGCCGGCAGGTCTTCGACCAGCGGCGTGGTGATCTTGCCGTCCGGACGCACCGGCACCGACATCGAGACTTCCGGATTGCGCCAGACGATGATGTTGATGCTGTCGCCTGGCCCGATCAGGTAGTCCGGATTGGCCGACACCTGCGCGTCGGTCGGTGCCGGCAGCGGGCGGGTGGCACAGCCGCCCAGCGCCAGCGTGCTGGCGGCGACGAGCGCGATTGTCGAATATTTGATCAGGTTCGCCTTGTACTTGCCCACGTGAGATCCCTCTCGGATTGTTATTAAGCCATTAACAGCCGCATATTGTATATCAATGTGCTTTAGGACAAGGGGACGCACGATACAAATTGTTTCTCAATATTTATTTCTGTTGCAACAGCTCGCGCACATAATTCCCTGGCACGGCATAGGTAATGCCGCTTGGGTTGGTGATGGCGGTTTCCTTCAGTCCCTTGACGAACACGGCGTTGATCACGCCCCACACTTTGCCGCTGGCGGGATCGTACAGGGGACTGCCGCTATTGCCCGGATAGGCAGTCGCGTCGAGCTGGAAGATATTGAAGGGCGCACGCTGCAATTGCACCAGCTGGCGCACGTCCAGCTTACGCGAGTTGAGCGACGGGGTTACCACCGGCGTGATGGCGGCCAGGGTGGCGCGGTGGGTGGCGGCATGCAGGCCCAGCACCATGCCCAGCGGATAGCCGGTAAATGCCAGTGCCTGCCCTTCGAGCGCCTTGTCCGAATCGACCAGCTCGAGCGCCGGTAGGGGCGTGCCGGTGAGGCGCAGGTGAGCCAGGTCGTGTTCGGCGTCGCGCGCCACCAGCTGGGCCGGACGGAAGCGCACCATGTCGCCGTCCGCGGTCACGATGCCGATCTGTTCCATGCGTTCGGAATCGACCGTGGCCGGCACCACATGGGAATTGGTGATGATGCTGAGGCCGTCGCCGACCACGAAGCCGGTACCGACGAACACCGTGGCCGGGCTGCGGGTGCGCTCGAAGGTGCCGACGCCGACCACCGAACGCTTGACGGTGGGCACGACGGCCGTGAGATCGGCAGCCTGCACTACACCCGGCAGCGTCGGCAAAAAAGCAACAGCAGCACAGAGCAGCGCAATACCAGGCAGGCTCGTCTTCATCCGGGCACGCACTCGATCAGTGAAATTAATATTTCGATAAGGCAGCAAACGTGCACCCCCTTTTGCATTTAAGACATTACAATTAAGCGCTTGTTCTGGAGCAAAGCACCCAACGCAAGTCTACGCGATGACATCCTATCCTGCACGGATAAGGTGTTGATTTCATGCAATAAAAAGCTATGATTTTATTAACATAGCAGAACTAATTGCTGAAATACAATGCAGACGACATGTGGTTTTTGGGTGCGGGAACAAGATTTGTGTTGTAGCGAGGGCACGCCTGGCCAAGCACTTCACATTTTTCTCGTGCGTAATTGCAATTGCTCCCACTACAAGCGATCATGCGACGTATTTAATTATTTTTCTGACCCTGCTCAACAAGCTTGAGGGGTCATTTATCGCGAGACTGACGAGATGGCAGAACTTACCGCCGTACTTCTAAACTTCCTGAAAGCAATCGGCAAGTACCGCTGGTACGCGGTCGTCATCGCCTGGACCGTGGCCTTGATCGGCTGGGCCGTGGTATTGCGCCTGCCGCCCCAATATGAAGCATCGGCACGGGTGTATGTCGACACCCAGAGCATGCTGCGTCCGCTGCTGTCAGGCATGACCAGCATGCCTGACGTTAACCAGCAAGTGATGTTCATGCGCCGTACCCTGCTCAGCCGTCCGAACATCGAACGCCTGATGCGTGACGTCGACCTCGACGTCAAAGCCAAGAACACCAAGGAACACGAGAGGATTGTCAATGAACTGATGTCCAATCTCAGGCTCGGCGGCACCGAACGCGACGACATCTACACGATCAGCTATGTATCGGACAACCCGCAGCTGGGCAAGGCCGTTGTGCAGGGCTTGCTGACCATCTTCGTCGAAGGCAGCTTCGGTGGCAAGAAACAGGATTCCGACAAGGCGATCCAGTTCATCGACGACCAGATCAAGACCTACGAGGACAAGCTGGCTGCCGCAGAAAATTCCTTGAAGGAATTCAAGATCAAGAACATGGGCATGCTGCCCGGCTCCGGCGACTTCAACGGCCAGATGAGCACGGTCAGCGACCAGCTCAGCCAGGCCCGCCTGGAACTGGCCGAGGCCGAGCAGGCGCGCAACGCGATCCGCCGCCAGATCAACGGCGAGCCGGCCCAGCCCGGCACCAAGACAATCGATCCGGCCCTGCTCGACCCCGAACTGGAAGGCCGCATCCAGGCGGTCCAGAAGAACCTGGACGGCCTGCGCCTGCAATACACCGAGCAGCACCCCGACGTGGTCGCCAACAAGCGCCTGCTCGAGCAGCTGCTGGCGCAGAAGGCGGACCTGTCCAAGACCAAGAAACGCAGCTCTGATCCGGGCGCCGGTTACAGCCCGATGCTGCAGCAACTGACCGTGGCGCTGTCGGCGGCCGAAGCGCGCGTGGCCTCGATGCGTGCCCGCGTCGACGAATTCTCGGCTCGCATGGCGCGCCTGCGCTCGCAGAGCACCACGGCGCCGGAAATCGAAGTCCAGCTGACCCAGCTGAACCGCGACTACGACATCAACAAAGCCAATTACCAGCGCCTGGTCGAGCGTCGCGAACAGGCCCGCCTGTCGGGTGACCTGACCTCGGCCACCGACATGCTGGCCTTCCGCATCATCGATCCGCCGACCGTGCCGAACCAGCCGAGCGGCCCGAACCGCCTGCGCCTGTTCTCGATGGTGTTCGGTGGCGCGCTGGTGGCCGGCCTGGCCGTGGCTTTCCTGATGAGCCAGTTCCGTCCGACCTTCATGAGCCAGGCCGCGCTGCGCGACACGACCGGCCTGCCGGTGCTCGGTTCGATCGGCATGAACTGGACCAACGAACAGACCGTCCGCCGCAAGCGCCGCCTGATCGCCGTCGGTGTATCGGTGCTGCTGCTGCTGGGGGCCTATGCCGCCGGCGTGGCCGCTATCCTGGTCCGCCCCACGCTTTAACGCGACGATCGCAAGGAGTACACCGTGAGCATTATTGAAAAAGCAGCAAGCCGGATCGACCAGCAGCGCAGCGCCGCCGCGACCGCCACCGGCCCTGCCACCGTGCCGGACACCGATGCCGTCCGCGCCATCCCCCCGGTCGCCGTAGCCGCCCCGCCCGTCGTCCCGCCCGCAACCGCCATCGTGATGCCGGCTGCAGAAGCGGTCGCGGTGCCGGCCGCCGCGCCGGCCCAGCCGGCAAAGGAAGCGGAGCGCCCGCCACAGAAGTTTTCGACCCGCCGCGTCGAGCTCGACCTGGCGCGCATGCGCGACCTGGGCATGGTCACCGCCGCCGCCGGCCGCACCCGCCTGCTGGAAGACTTCCGCGTGATCAAGCGCCCGCTGCTGCAGCGCGCCTTCATCGAACGTGCGCCGGGCGCCCGTCCGAACAACCTGATCATGATCACCAGCTCGCTGCCGGGCGAAGGCAAGACCTATTGCGCGATCAACCTGGCGATGAGCATCGCCATGGAACTCGACCACACCGTGCTGCTGGTCGACGCCGACGTGGCGCGCCCGTCGGTGCTGCGTACGCTCGGCCTGCCGGCGCACCGCGGCCTGATGGACATCCTGGTCGACGACAAGCTCGACATGGCTGACGTGATGCTGCGCACCAACGTCGATACGCTGTCGATCCTGCCGGCCGGCACCAATACCCCGCGCGCCACCGAACTGCTGGCCAGCTCGACCATGACCAACCTGGTGCACGAGATCGCCAACCGCTATCCGGACCGGATCGTGATCTTCGATTCGCCGCCGCTGCTGCTGACCTCGGAATCGCACGTGCTGGCGTCGCACATGGGCCAGATCGTGATGATGGTCGAAGCCCAGACCACCACCCAGCATGCGGTCAAGGAAGCACTCCAGCAGCTGGAAGGCTACCCGAACGTGAATCTCATCTATAACAAGACCAGGGAAATCCCCGGCATCGAAGAAACGTATGACTATCACTACGGCTAAGATGCCGATTTCCGGGCCGGCACTCAGGCTGCTGCCGCTGGCCCTGGCAGCGATGCTGCTGTCGGCCGAATGCCACGCGCAATGGCGCATCAGTCCCCGGGTCGACCTGCGCGAAACATATTCCGACAACGTCGGCTTGCAGAACAGCGCCGACGCGCGCAGCAGCTTCGTCAGCGAAGCCGATCCCGGCATCAGTATCACCAAAGTTGGGCCGCGCCTGAAGGTGAGTGCGGATGCCGGCTGGCGCCTGTATTCATACAGCAACAACGATGCACCGAATCTGCGTAACAGCGAACGCCACTACAGCGGCGCCGTGCAGGCGACGGTGGTCGACCAGTTGCTCTTCGTCGATGCCAACGCCACGGGTTCACGCCAGGCCGTGTCGGCCTTCGGCCCGGTATCGAACAACACGTTCTCGAATACCAACCGCACCGACGTCAGCACCTGGCGCATCAGCCCTTACCTGCGCCACCGCTTCGGGTCGACCGCGGACATGTCGCTGCGCTACATGCGCGACTCGGTCGACAGTGGCGTGGGCGGCTACGGCAGCAGCAGGGCCAGCACGCGCTCGGCCGACCTGAACAGCGGCACTGCATTCGACACCCTCGGCTGGAACCTGTCGTATTACCACCAGGACCTGAGCGAACGCCTGGACAATGTCGGTACCGTGCCCACGCTGGCCAACGATTCGATGTCCGAGAACACCTCGGCCGGGCTGCGCTGGCGCCTGATCCGCCGTCTTGCCCTGACCGCCAGCGTCGGCTACGACAAGTACGAATACCCGACCCTGGGCGAAGCCACCAGCGGCCGCAGCTGGTTGGGCGGTTTCATCTGGACGCCCTCCACGCGTACCAGCGTGCAGGCCTCGTTCGGCCGGCGCTATTTCGGCAAGACCGGCTCCCTGGTCTCGAGTTACCGCACCCAGCGCAGCATCTGGAACCTGAACTACAGCGACGCCGTGACCACCACACGCTCGCAATTCGTGCTGCCGTCCGCGATCGACACCGCCGCCATGCTCGACAGCCTGTTTGCCGCCAGCATCCCGGATGCGGTGCAGCGCCAGCAGGCGGTACAGGCCTACATCGCCGCCGCCGGCCTGCCGCCGACCCTGGCCAACAGCATCAATTACCTGAGCAACCGCTATATCCGGATCCAGCGCCTGCAGGGCGCGGCCATCTTCCGTGGTCCGCGCAGCAACCTGACCTTCAGCGTGTTCAACGAAAAGCGGCTCGCACTGTCGAGCCAGGAAAGCGACAGCGCCCTGCTGCTGGGGCAACTGGCCTCGCTGAACGACGACACCAGCCAGCGCGGCGCCACCGCCAACCTGGACTACCAGCTGTCGCCGCGCTCGAACGCCTACGGCGCCCTGTCGCTGTCGCGGGTACACTCGCTGTCGGCCGACTTCTCCAGCAACAACAGCGAAATGCGCCTGGGGCTGAATCACCGCTTCGCAAAGCGGATGCAGGGCAGCGTCGAGCTTCGCCACACGCGCGGGCGCCAGAACCTGGTCAACAGCGACACCTACCGCGAGAACGCGCTGGTCGCGACTCTTTCCGTCGTCTATTAAGCGGAGCCCATCAAGATGTACGAAACCTATTACGGATTATCCGCCAAGCCCTTCCAGCTGCGTCCCGACCCGCACTTCTTCTACGGCAGCAAGGGACACAAGCGCGCCATGGCCTACCTCGAGTACGGCCTGTCGCAGGGCGAAGGCTTCATCGTCATCACCGGCGAGGTCGGCGCGGGCAAGACCACGCTGGTGCGCAGCCTGTTCAACCGGCTGCCGTCGGACCAGATCGTGGCCGCCCACATCGTCAACACCCACCTGGATCCGGACGACACGCTGCGGATGGTGGTGTCGGCGTTCGGCCTGCCCTACGAGGGGGCCAGCAAGACCGACCTGCTGACGCGCCTGGAGCGCTTCCTGTGCGACGTCGACCACCAGGGCAAGCGCGCCCTGCTGGTCATCGACGAAGCCCAGAACCTGTCGGCGCGCACGGTGGAAGAACTGCGCATGCTGTCGAATTTCCAGACCGACGACAAGTCGCTGCTGCAGACCTTCCTGCTCGGCCAGCCCGAGTTCCGCGCCACCCTGCACAGCCCCGGCATGCAGCAGCTGCGCCAGCGCGTGATCGCCAGCTACCACCTGGGCCCGATGGATGCGCAGGAAACCCACGCCTACATCGAGCACCGCCTCGCCACCGTCGGCTGGAACAACGATCCTTCCTTCGACGACGGCGCCCATGCGGCGATCTTCGCCTACAGCGGCGGCATCCCGCGCAAGGTCAACACGCTGATGGACCGCGTGCTGCTGATGGGTTACCTGGAAGAGATGCACACGTTCACGGAAGAAGACATCAATACCGTGATCCGCGACATCAACGAAGAATACAAGGTGCCTGAAATCATGGGTACGCCGGCCGAAGACGCCATGCCGGCGCGTGCGGGCCTGGACGACGACCTGCGTGCCGGCGGCATGCGCATGATCGACCAGCGCACCGGCGACCGCCGCGCCAACAGCGTCGAAATGCTGGACGAACGCATGATGCGACTCGAAAAATCGATCGTGTCGGTGCTGTCGATCCTCAAGAAGATCGTGGCCACGCCCCAGGGCGCGCCCACCCACCACGTGGACAACCAAGAATGAACATGTACGAACTCGCCGCGCGCCCCGCGCCGGCCCCGGGTGAACGCATCCGCAATGCCATGACCTGCGACGTCGAGGATTACTTCCAGGTCTCGGCCTTCGCGCCCTACATCGACCGCGCCAGCTGGCCGGCGCGCGAATGCCGCGTCGAAGCCAACATGGACCGCATCCTGGCCCTGTTCGAGCGCACCGGCGTGCGCGCCACCTTCTTCACGCTGGGCTGGATCGCCGAGCGCTACCCGAACGTGGTGAAACGCATCGTCGCCGGCGGCCACGAGCTGGCCAGCCACGGTTACGGCCACCTGCGCGCCTCCGACCAGACCCGCGCCGAATTCGACAACGACATCCGCTCGGCCAAGGCCCTGCTGGAAGACATCGGCGGCCAGGCGGTGCTGGGCTACCGCGCCCCGAGCTTCTCGATCGGCCGCGACAACCTGTGGGCGCTCGACGCGCTACTCGAAGCCGGCTACCGCTACAGCTCGAGCATCTACCCGGTGCAGCACGACCACTACGGCATGCCGGAAGCGCCGCGCTTCGCGTTTTACCCGAACGGTACCGACGGCTTGCTGGAAGTGCCGATCACCACGGTGCAGATGATGGGCCGTAACCTGCCGGCCGGCGGCGGCGGCTATTTCCGCCTGCTGCCGTACGCGCTGTCGCGCTGGATGATGGCCAAGGTCAACCAGGACGACCGCCAGCCGGCCCTGTTCTACTTCCACCCGTGGGAAATCGACACCGAGCAGCCGCGCCCCGAAGGCGTGGGCGCCAAGTCGCGCTTCCGCCACTACGTCAACATCGAGCGCATGGAAAGCCGCATCGAAGCATTGGCCCGCGATTTCGCGTGGGACCGGATGGACCGGATCTTCCTTAATCAGCCATAAATTCGCAAAAATGAATTCGATCATCGAAGCCGCGCAGGCAAAACGCGCCGGCCCGGCACCGAGCGCGCCTGTCGCGCCGGCGCCCCTGACCCTGCACCTGCTGCAGCGCGCCGACTATCCCCGCTGGGACGCCTTCGTGCGCGCCTGCCCCGAGGCCACCTTCTTCCACCTGTCCGGCTGGCAGAGCGTGATCGAGCAGTCGTTCGGCATCAAGACCTTCTTTTATTACGTCGAGCAGGACGGCCAGATCCAGGGCGTGCTGCCGCTGGCCGAGATCAAGAGCCGCCTGTTCGGCCACTCGCTCGGCGCGATGCCGTTCTGCGTGTACGGCGGGCCGGTCGCGACCGGCCCGGAAGCACGTGCCATGCTGGACGGGGCCGCGCATGAGCTGGCGCAGAAGCTCGGCGTCGGCCACCTCGAATACCGCGGCATGGCGCGCTTCCACCCGGAAGACCCGGCATGGCACTCGAAGGAACTGTACGTGACCTTCCGCAAGGAGATCACGGGCGACGACGAGGCCAACATGAACGCGATCCCGCGCAAGCAGCGCGCGATGGTCCGCAAGGGCATCAAGCTGGGCCTGCGCGGCGAAGTCGACGCCAACGTCGACCGCATGTTCGACGCCTATGCGCGCAGCGTGCACCGCCTCGGTACCCCGGTGTTCCCGAAAAAATACTTCGCCCTGCTGCAGCAGACCTTCGGCGACGAGTGCGAAGTGCGCACCATCGTCACCGACGACAACCGCCTGGTGGCGGCCGTGCTGTCGTTCTACTGGCGCGACGAAGTCGTGCCCTACTACGGCGGCGGCACCGACCTGGCGCGCGAAGTGGCCGGCAACGACTTCATGTACTGGAACCTGATGCAGGCCGCCGCCGCGCGCGGCTGCCGCCTGTTCGACTTCGGCCGCAGCAAGCTGGGCACCGGCGCCTACGATTTCAAGAAGAACTGGGGTTTCACGGCCCAGCACCTGCCCTACGAATACAAGCTGTACGGCGCGGATGCGCTGCCCGACAACAACCCGCTGAATCCGAAGTACCAGCTGTTCATCAAGATGTGGAAAAAGCTGCCGCTGCCGTTGGCGAATTTCATGGGGCCGTACATCGTCCGTAACCTGGGCTGATGGCTGAAACATCGTGGAAGACCTGCTCCTGCTGATCCACCGGATCCCCTACCCGCCCAACAAGGGCGACAAGATCCGTTCCTACCACCTGCTGAAGCACCTGGCGCGCCATTACCGGGTGCACCTGGCCACCTTCGTCGACGATCCGGACGACTGGCAGTACGTGCCGCACGTCGAGGCGCTGTGCGCGAGCAGCCATTTCGCCGCCATGAAACCCCTGGTCGCGCGCGTAAAAAGCCTGGGCGCGCTGCTGAAGAACCGCTCGCTGTCGCTCGAGTACTACCGCGATGCCGGTATCGAGCGCTGGGTCAGGCAGGCCGTGGCCGCGCACGGCATCGAGCGCGTGCTGGTGTTCTCGTCGGCGATGGCGCAGTACGCCGATCCGTATCGCGCGGCGCGCCGGGTGGTCGATTTCGTCGACGTCGATTCCGACAAGTGGCGCCAGTACGCGGAAAAGAAATCCTTCCCGATGAGCTGGCTTTACCAGTACGAAGCGGACCGCCTGCTCAGCTACGAGCGCCAGGTGGCGCGCGACTACGACGCCTCGCTGTTCGTGTCGGCCCCCGAGGCCGCGCTGTTCCGCCAGCTGGCGCCGGAAAGCAGCGTCAAGATCGGCCACTTCAGCAACGGCGTCGATACCGATTATTTTTCGCCGCACGACAACCACGTCAGCCCCTACGCGGCCGGCGAGCGCGCGCTGGTGTTCACCGGCGCCATGGATTACTGGCCCAACGTGGATGCGGTGCAGTGGTTCTGCGACGACGTGTTCCCGCAGCTGCGCACGCGCTTTCCGGAACTGCGCTTCTACATCGTCGGTTCGCGCCCCAGCCCGGCGGTGCAGGCGCTCGCCCAGCGTGACGGCGTGAAGGTCACCGGCACCGTGCCCGACGTGCGGCCCTACATCGCCCACGCCGCGGTCGCGGTGGCGCCGCTGCGGATCGCGCGCGGCATCCAGAACAAGGTGCTCGAAGCGATGGCGATGGCGACCCCGGTGGTGGTGTCGCCGCAGGCGCTGGAAGGCATCGACGCCGTCCCCGGCAGCGAACTGGTGCTGGCCGAGGATGCCGCGGCCTTCGCCGACGCCGTCGCCACCCTGCTGACGGGCCTGGACAGCGCGGCCAGCGCGATCGGCCAGGCGGCGCGCGCCAAGGTACAAAGTCAATACAGCTGGTCAAGCAATCTTGCCTGCATAGGAGAGAACCTGGAATGTTCCTGAAGACTCCCCCCGGCGTCGCCGGTAGCGCCACCGCAGTGCCGGCGATGCCCCTCACGCGCACCAGCATGATCCTGATCGCGCTGGCCCTGCTGGCGCCGTTCGTCCTGTATTTCGGCACGGTGCGCTCGATCGTCTCGATCTGGAACAGTTCCGAGACCTTCGCCCACGGCTACATCATCCTGCCGATCAGCCTGTGGCTGCTGTGGCGCAAGCGCGAGAATTTCACCCTGTATCCGCCCAAGCCCTACGCGCCGGCGCTGGTCGCGCTGGCGGTGCTGGGCCTGGGCTGGCTGGCGGCCCAGCTGGGCGAGGTGCAGTTCGTGTCCCAGTACGCCTTCGTGGCCATGCTGCCGGTGATCGCGCTGGCCCTGCTCGGCCCGCGCCTGGCCGGCTCGCTCGCCTTCCCGCTGCTGTTCTTGCTGTTCGCGGTACCCTTCGGCGACGTGTTCGTGGCGCCGTTGATCCAGTTCACCGCCGATTTCACCGTGTGGGCCGTGCGCGCCACCGGCATCCCGGTGCTGCGCAGCGGCACCCGCTTCGAACTCCCGACCGGCAACTGGTCGGTGGTCGAGGCCTGCAGCGGCGTGCGCTACCTGATCTCCTCGATCACGCTGGGCTGCCTGTACGCCTACCTGACTTACCGTTCGACCATGCGCCGCGTGCTGTTCATCGGCCTGGCGATGATCGTGCCGATCATCGCCAACGGCTTGCGCGCCTATATGATCGTGATGATCGGCCACCTGTCCGGCATGGAGCTGGCGACCGGTGTCGACCACCTGATCTACGGCTGGCTGTTCTTCGGCCTGGTCATGTTCGTCATGTTCTGGATCGGCAGCTACTGGCGCGAGGACGCCCCCGAGGCATCCAGCGCTACCGATGCCGGTGCCGGTGCCGCAACCGCAGCGTCGTCCGGCATCCGGCCGGCCGGCGCGCCGCAAGGCCGCTTCGCCGCCATGGCCGCCGCCGTGCTGGCACTGGCCGCCCTGTGGCCCGCTTCCGCCCTGATCGGCGAGCGCGTCAACCACAACCCGGCCCCGGTCGCCCTCGGCCAGATCGCGGTGAACCTGCCGCCGGCGCCCGACTTCGCCGACTGGAAGCCCGATTACATGACGCCGAGCGCGCGCTTCCACCGGGTCTACCAGAACGGCAGCGTACCGGTCGCGCTGACCGTGCTGTACTACCGCAACCAGGACCGCGACCAGGCCCTGATCAGCTCCATCAACCGCCTGACGGCCTATGAAGACACCTGGCACGAGATCGACGCCGGCGCGCGTACCGAAAACGTGGCCGGCCACCCGGTCGCGGTGCGCGAAACGACGCTGCGCAGCGGCGGCCGCACGCTGCTGGTCTGGTCCTGGAAATGGATCGGCGGCCAGTACACCAACAGCGACATCGCCGGCAAGCTGCTGCAGGCGCGCGCCAAGGCGCTGCTGCAGGGCGACGATGGCGCCGCCGTGATGCTGTACACGCCGGTCGACGACAACCCGGACGCGGCGCGCCGGGTCCTGAGCGGCTTCCTGGCGCAACAGGGTGCGGCGCTGGACACCGCCCTGCGCGCGGAACGGACACGATGAACGCTGCCGTACCGCATCCGGTCGCCAACGGCGCCGACACCCGCCCGCTGGTCGTGCACCTGGTGTACGCGCTCGGCGTCGGCGGGCTGGAGACGCTGCTGGTCGATTGCATCAACCGCATGCCGGCCTGGCGCCACGCGGTGGTCTGCCTGACCCGCTACACCGACTTCGCCGACCGCATCCAGCGCCCGGACGTGACGCTGCACGCGCTCGGCAAGGCGCCCGGCCTGGGCCTGGGCACCCATCTCGATTTCTGGCGCCTGATGCGCAAGCTGCGGCCGACCGTGCTGCATACCTATAACCTGGCGGCGCTCGAGTACGCGTTCACCGCCAGCATGGCCGGGGTGCCGGTGCGCATCCACGCCGAGCATGGGCGTGACGCCGGCGACCCGCACGGCCTGAACCCGAAGCACAACTTCCTGCGCCGCCGCATCGCGCCCTTCGTCGACCGCTTCATTCCGGTCTCGGAAGACCTGAACCGCTGGCTGGGCGAGGTGGTGCGGATCGCGCCGGCCAAGACCCTGTTCATCAAGAACGGCGTCGACACCGATAAGTACGCCCCGGGCGGCACCCCTGCCGCGGATTCGCCCTGGCAGCCGGGCGACATCGTGATCGGCACCGTGGCGCGGGTGCAGGACGTCAAGAACCACCGTCTGCTGGTGGAGGCACTGGCGCGCCTGCATGCACGCCATCCGGCACTGGCGGCGCGCGTCAAGCTGTCGATCGTCGGCGACGGCCCGCTGCTGCCGGCGGTACGCCAGCAGGTGCAGGACCTCGGCCTGCAGGATGCCGTGTGGCTGCCGGGCGCACGCGTGGACATCGGTTCCCTGCTGCATACGTTTACAATGTTCGCCCTGCCGTCGCTGGCCGAAGGCACGCCGGTGTCGATGCTGGAGGCGATGGCCTGCGGCCTGCCGGTGGTGGCCTCGCGCGTGGGCGGCATCCCGGAAGTGGTGGACGACGGCGTCCAGGGTCTGCTGGTGCCGGTCGGCGACGTCGAGGCACTGGCGCAGGCCATGGCGCGTTATGCGCTGGATGCCGACCTGTGCGCGCGCCACGGCCGCGCCGCCCGCACGCGCGTGGAAGAACGCTTCAGCATGCGCGCCATGCTGGCCGCCTATGGCGACCTGTACGCCGGCCTGTGCCGCCGCAAGGCCGGCCTGGCCGTGACGGCCTGACTTTACTACGAATCGAAAAGAGCAACCATGTGCGGAATAGTCGGCATCTTTGATACCCACGGCAACCGGGACATCGACCGCGAAGCGTTGCGGCGCATGAACGAGAGCCAGCACCACCGCGGCCCCGACGAGGGCGAACTGTACCTGGAAAAGGGCCTGGGCATGGGCCACCGCCGCCTGTCGGTGATCGACCTGGCCACCGGCCAGCAGCCCTTCCTCAATCCGGCGCGCGACGTCGCCCTGGTGTTCAACGGCGAAATCTACAATTACCGGCTGCTGCGCGACGAGCTGGTCGCGCTCGGCCATGTGTTCCGCACCAAGTCCGACACCGAAGTCGTGCTGCAGTCGTGGCTGGCGTGGGGGCCGGATTGCGTGCGCCGCCTGCGCGGCATGTTCGCCTTCGCCATCTGGGACCGCAGCCGACAGACGCTGTTCCTGGCGCGCGACCACGTCGGCGTCAAGCCGATGTTCTATTCGCTGCTGCCGAACGGCCTGTTCGTGTTCGGCTCGGAACTGAAATCGATCATGACCTTCCCCGAGCTGTCGCGCGAATTGAACCCGCGCGCGGTCGAGGATTATTTCGCCTACGGCTACGTGCCGGAGCCGAAGACCATCTTCAATAACGCCTATAAACTCAGCCCGGGCCACTGCATCACCCTGAAAGTCGGCGACCGCGCGGTGCAGCCGCAGCGCTGGTGGGACCTGGCCTTCCGCCCGGCACCGCAGCGTCCGGACGCCGACGTCCAGGAAGAGCTGATCGAACGCCTGCGCGAGACCGTGCACAGCCAGATGGAATCCGAGGTGCCGCTGGGCGCCTTCCTGTCGGGCGGCGTCGATTCCAGCGCGGTGGTGGCGATGATGGCCGGCGACAAGCCGGTGACCACCTGCTCGATCGGCTTCGACGATCCGGAATTCGACGAGTCCGAGTACGCGAACCAGGTGGCGCGCCGCTACGCGACCGTCCACCACGGGCAGGTCGTCGACAAGGACGACTACGGCCTGGTCGATACGCTGGCCCACCTGTACGACGAACCGTTCGCCGACAGTTCGGCGATCCCGACCTACCGCGTGTGCCAGCTGGCGCGGCGCCACGTGACGGTGGCGCTGTCGGGCGACGGCGGCGACGAGAATTTTGCCGGCTACCGCCGCTACCGCTTCGCGATGGCCGAGCACAGCGTGCGCTCGAAACTGCCGGAAGCGATCCGCAAGCCGCTGTTCGGCACCCTGGGCAGCCTGTACCCGAAGGCCGACTGGGCGCCGCGCATGTTCCGCGCCAAGACCACCTTCGAGGCGCTGGCGCGCGACCTGGTCGAGGGCTACTTCCACGGCGTGTCGCGCCTGACCGACCGCCAGCGCGACCAGTTGTTTTCACAAGGCTTCCGCGACGACCTGCAGGGCTACCGCGCGATCGACGTGATGCGCGAGCACGCCGCGCGCGCGCCGACCGACGATCCGCTGTCGCTGATCCAGTACCTCGATTTCAAGACCTGGCTGCCGGGCGACATTCTCACCAAGGTCGACCGCGCCAGCATGGCCCATTCGCTGGAAGTGCGCGTGCCCCTGCTCGACCACACCTTCTGCGAATACGCGGCCACGCTGCCGAACGACCTGAAACTGCGCGGCGGCGAAGGCAAGTACGTGCTGAAGAAGGCGCTCGAGCCGCACCTGCCGCACGACATCATGTACCGCGCCAAAAAAGGGTTTTCGATCCCGCTGGCGGACTGGCTGCGCGGTCCGCTGCGCCAAGCCGTGCGCGACGGCGTGCTCGGCGCGCGCCTGCTCGATACCGGCATCTTCAACCGCCGCTACCTGGAACAACTGGTCAGCCAGCACGAGTCCGGCGCGGCCGACCACAGCGTGGCGCTGTGGTCGCTGCTGATGTTCGAATCTTTCCTGCGGGTATCGGTGGCGTCATGACAACGCTCCGGTTGGATCTGCCTGTTTCATTGCAAATAAGATAGTATGCTGTTGAATTCAGGCATGAACAGTTCGATCCACCCGGCACCCGATGCCGCCTCCAATGTTGACGACATAAGAATGCGTGCTCCTTTTTCCGCCCCGGTTTCGGTGCACCCAGCCGGGCGCCCGACCGGAAACGCCAGCGTTTCCCATGTCCTGCCGCGGTTCACCGCCGGCATGGTGCGCACGGCCGGCGACCTGATCGCGCCCCGTGGCAAGGGTGCCGGCCGCCTGTGCATCCTGAGTTACCACCGCATCCTGGCCAATCCCGATCCGCTGATCGACGGCGATCCGGACGTGGAAACCTTCCGCTGGCAGATGCGCCTGCTGGCCGAATGCTTCAACGTGATGCCGCTGCACGATGCGGTGCAGGCGATGGCGACCGAGCGCATGCCGCCGCGCGCCGTCGCCATCACCTTCGACGACGGCTACAGCTCGTTCCACGACCTGGCGCTGCCGGTGCTGATGGAGTACGGGCTGCCGGCGACGGTCTTCGTCACCACCGGCCACATGCAGGCGAAGGGCAGCATGTGGAACGACATGATCCTGGAAGCGGTGCGCCGCATGCCGCCGACCTCGCTCGACCTGCGCGAAATCGGCCTGGGCGAGCTGCCGCTGCGCACCGCCGAACAGCGCCGCCGGACGGCCCAGGTGCTGACCGACCGCTGCAAGTACATGGCGCTGCCGGAACGCGATGCCTTCACCGCCCTGCTCCAGCGCCATGCCGGCGTCGCCCTGCAGCAGGACCTGATGCTCGACGACGACATGCTGCGCACGCTGGTCAAGCACCGCATCGAGATCGGCGGCCATACGGTCAGCCACCCGATCCTGGCGAAGATCGACGACGATGCGGCGCGCGCCGAGATCGTCGACAACAAGCGCGCGCTGGAAGCGATCATCGGCCAGCCGCTGCGCCTGTTCGCCTACCCCAACGGCAAGCGGCGCGCCGACTATACCGCCGCCCACGTGCAGATGCTGGAAGAAGCCGGCTACAGCGCCGCCTTCACGACCGAGACCGGGGCCGCCACGCGCGCGCATCCGCGCTTCGAACTGCCGCGTGCGCGGCCATGGGATGCCACGCCGGGAATGTTCGCCGCGCGCCTGCTGCGCTGGCTCGCCGGCCTGATCTGACGGGGCCACGATGACTTTCCCCTCTTCGTCTTCCCAGGTCGCGCCGCTGGCGCCGGTCGAGCCGCTCCACGAACAGCATGCGCGGCCGGGCCCGTCGCACGGCGCCGGCCGCGCACGCAGCGGCGGCGCGCTGCGGGTGGCCTTCTGCGAAAACGGCGCCGGCTATGGCGGCGCCGTCATCTCGCTCGAAGCGCTGCTGGAAAAGCTGCCGCCCGACTTCGTCGCGCATATCTATACCGGGCTGGCGATCGATCCCTATCCGCGCCTGGCACGGCTGGGCCGCTGGCGCCACCTGCGCGCGGTGCGCGTGCTGAGCCAGCAGTGGCTGCGCCGGCGCCGCATCCCGGCCGCCTCGGCGATCGACAACCTGGTCAACATCCTGCCGACCGCACTCGGTTACTACTGGCGCTTCAAGCGCGACGGCATCGACCTGGTCTACCTGAACAACGACGCCAGCTGCAATCTTGCGGCCGCGCTGGGCGCCACCCTGGCCGGACTGCCGACGGTGCTGCACGCGCGCGGCTTCAACGTCGATACCCGCGGCAACCGCTGGGTCTTGTCCAAGCTGCGCCACTGCATCCCGGTCTCGACCGCGGTGCAGGCCGAATTGCTGACGCTCGGGCTGGCGCCGGAAAAATGCACGGTGGTGGCCGAAGGCCTCGACCTCGATGCCTTTTCGCCGCGCGCGCCCCTGCCCGGCCTGCGTGCCGAACTGGGCATCGGCGGCGACGAGCCGGTGATCACGCTGGTCGGCGGCCTGGTCGACTGGAAAGGCCAGGATGTCCTGCTCGACGCCGCGCCGCGCATCCTGGAACGCTATCCGCGCGCCCACCTGCTGCTGGTGGGCGGCGCCTACGGCAAGGACCGCGCCTTCGCCGACGAGATCGCGCGCCGCGCCGCCGCCCCCGCCTTCAAGGGCCGCGTGCGCCTGCTCGGCATGCGCGGCGACGTGCCCGACATCCTGGCCCTGAGCACCATCGTCCTGCACGCCTCGACCAAGCCGGAACCCTTCGGCCGTACCTTCCTGGAAGGGATGGCGCTCGGCAAGGCGGTGATCGCCTCGAACGAAGGCGGTCCGCTCGACGTCATCGAGGATGGGGTCGACGGCCTCCTGATCCCCCCGCGCGACCCGCAGCGGCTGGCCGACGCCGTGCTGCGCCTGCTGGACCAGCCGGCCTTCGCGGCCGCGCTCGGCAACCGCGCCGCGCTCAAGGCACGCGACTATTCGATCGAACGGCACACCGAAGCGGTGTGCGCCGTCCTGCACCGCGTCATGCGCGGCGATTGATTTTATAAACTTTTATATTGGCAGCAACAGTGCGCATTCTTTACCACCACCGTACCCGCTCGAAGGATGGGCAATACGTCCACATTGAGGAAATGATCAATGCGCTGCGCGCGCTCGGCCACGAAGTCATCGTGGTCGCGCCGCCCAGCGCCGACACCGAAGCCTTCGGTGCCGATGCGGGCCTGGTGGCCGTCCTCAAGCGCCACCTGCCGAAATGGTTCTATGAAGTGATGGAACTGGGTTACTCGCTGGTGGCCTACCGGCGCCTGGCGGCCGCGGTGCGCAAATACAAGCCGGACTGCCTGTACGAACGCTACAACCTGTTCCTGCCGGCCGGCGTGTGGCTGGCGCGCCGCTTCCGCCTGCCGATGCTGCTCGAGATCAATGCGCCGATCCTGGAAGAGCGCAGCCGCTACGACGGCCTGTCGCTCAAGCGCCTGGCGCGCTGGTCGCAGGCCTACTGCTGGCGCAATGCCGACCTGGTGCTGCCGGTCACCCAGGTGCTGGGCGACATCGTGGCATCCTACGGGGTCGATCCGAAAAAGATCGTGGTGATCCCGAACGGCATCAATTCCGACCGTTTCCAGGCCAATCCCGACGTCGAAGCCGCCAAGCGCGCCCTCGGCCTGGAAGGCAGCCTGGTGCTCGGCTTCACCGGCTTCGTGCGCGACTGGCATGGCCTGGACAAGGTGATCGACATGATCGCCCAGGATCCGCCGGAATCGCGGCGCCACCTGCTGGTGGTCGGCGACGGCCCGGCGCGCGCCGACCTGGAACAGCAGGCGCACCGCCTCGGCATCGACAGCCGCGTCACCTTCACCGGCATCATCGGGCGCGACGACGTGGCACGCTACGTCGCCGCCTTCGACGTCGCCCTGCAGCCGGCGGTGGTGGCCTATGCCTCGCCGCTCAAGCTGTTCGAATACCTGGCCCTGGGCAAGGCCATCGTGGCCCCGGACCAGCCGAACATCAAGGAAATCCTGACCGACGAACACAACGCGGTGCTGTTCGACCCGAAACAGAGCGGCGGCCTGGCCGACGCCACCGGCCGCCTGTGCGCCGACGACCTGCTGCGCACCAAGGTCGCGGCCAATGCGCGCCGTGCCATCGGCGAGCAGAAACTGACCTGGAAAGCCAACGCCCAGCGCGTGGTGGACTTGTTCGGGACTTTGCGCACCCATGCGTGACCTCGTCATTTTCGGCATCATCTTCGGATTGCTGCCTTTCGTCTTCAAGCGGCCGGCATTGGGCGCCTTGCTGTTCACCTGGATCAGCTTGATGAACCCGCACCGCCTCGCCTACGGCGCGGCGTACAACTTCCAGTTCGCGGCGGTGGTGGCGGGTATCACGATCCTGAGCATGCTGATGTCGAAGGAGCCGAAACGCTTCCCGCTCACGCCGGTCACCGTCACGCTACTGCTGTTCTATGCCTGGATGAACCTCACCAGCCAGTTCGCCCTTGAACCGGGCCTGGTCTGGAGAGAGTGGGACCGGGTGACCAAGACGTTCCTGATGGTCGCCATCACCCTGATGGTCATCAACACCGAAAAGAACCTCAAGCTGTTCGTGTGGGTCGTCGCCCTCTCGCTCGGCATCTATGGCCTGAAAGGCGGCCTGTTCACGATCGCCTCCGGCGGCCACTACCGCGTCTTCGGCCCGGACGGCAGCTACATCGCCGAAAACAACAGCATGGCGCTGGCGTTGGTGGTGGCGCTGCCGATGATCTGGTACCTGCGCAGCCAGGTCAAAAGCAAACTGGTCTCGATGGGCCTGCTGGCGATCGTGATCTTCACCTCGGTGTCGGCGATGGGCTCCTATTCGCGCGGCGCGCTGCTCGGCGGCGCCGCGATGCTGGTATTCCTGTGGCTGAAGAGCCCGAAGAAGGCGCAGACCGGCCTGGCGGTGGTCGTGATCGGCGTCCTGATCGCCTGCATCATGCCGGAAGCATGGTATGCGCGCATGGACACGATCAACGACTACCAGGAGGACAGCTCGGCGCTGGGTCGCATCAACGCCTGGTATTTCGCCATCAATATCGCCAACAGCCACCTGCTGGGTGGCGGCTTCAACGTCTTCACGCCACGGCTGTTCCTGCAGTATGCGCCTGATCCGCTCGGCTACCACGTGGCGCACAGTATCTACTTCCAGGTGCTGGGCGATCACGGCTACGTCGGCCTGATCATGTTCCTGTTGTTGATGCTCTTCAGCTGGCGCACCGGCACGCGCATCATCAAGTTCTGCGGGAAAAATCCCGAGCTGAAGTGGGCTTCGGACCTGGCCAAGATGGCCCAGGTCAGCATCATCGGCTATGCCGTCAGCGGCGCCTTCCTGTCGCTTGCCTACTTCGACCTGTATTACGACATCATCATCATCCTGGTCCTGCTCGAAAAGCTGCTGCTCCTGAAGCAACCCCTGTCCTTCGGCGAGCGGATGCAGGCGGCGCAGGTACCGGGCGACAAGCATGTCTCGGCCAAACTGACCAAAGAATTACCATGTCCAGCACCGCACCCACCCTCAGTCTAGTCATCCCCACGTACAACAGGGCGTCGCTGATCGGCGCCACGCTGGACAGCGCGCTGGCCCAGCACCTGCCGTTCCTGGAGATCATCGTGGTCGACGACGGTTCGACCGACGACACGGCCCGGGTACTCGCGCAGTACACGGGAAAGATCCGGGTGATCCGGCTGGCCAACGGTGGCGTGCAGAAGGCCCGCAATACCGGCGTGGAAGCGGCCGGCGGGGAGTATGTCGTGCTGATGGACTCCGACGACCTGTTCGAGCCGGATTACACGCAGACGATCGCGGCCTGGCTGGCCCGGCATCCTGACTACGACGCCGTGTACACCAATTTCACCACCTTCGACGAACGCGGCGCCCATGCCGACAAGTTTTCGCTGGCACCGGCCGGCTTCTTCGACGGTGCGCAGCAGAGCGACGGTTTCTGGGTCGACGTCCCGGACCTGTACCTGCGCACCCTGTCCTACCAGCCGCTGTTCCCTTCGGGCAGCATGATTCGCAAGACCCTGTACCAGCGTATCGGTGGCTACGACGTGCGCTTCAACGGCATCGGCGCCGAAGACTGGGAATTCACGCTGCGCCTGATTGGCCAGGCGCGCCTGGCCTTGTGCATCACGCCGCTGGTACGCGTGCGCAAGCACGCCACCAACGATTCGGGCGACAACATCCGCACCGTCAGCGGTTGTGTGCACATCCTCGAATTCGCCCTCGACGAGCACCCGTACGCCGCTCCCTACCGCGAGGCCATCCTGCGCGAGATCGACGTGCGCCGCCTGGACGTGTTCGACGGCGCCTTTGCGCGCGGCGCCTTCGATACGGCAGGCGACATGCTGGCGCGCATGCGGCGCCGGCCTCAGGACCGCAA
>JAKOOD010000626.1 GCA_022701635.1 Burkholderiaceae bacterium
GCCATGGAAGACGTGCTGCGCCGTGCGGCCGATGCCCGGCCCCAGGCCGACACGCTGACCATGGTGCAGGAAAATGCCCTGGTCGCCAATCCGCGCTTGCTGCTGGTGGCAATTTGCTGCCTCGGGCACTGGAGCCTGGAGCAAGTTGTCGAAACCTACCGTTTGACGCAAGCCGAATGCATCGGTTTGCTGGTGGAACTCGACCGTCTCGGCGTGATCGAACTGAAACCGCTGAACCGCTACAGCCTGCGCGTCTCGAACGCTTTCCGCTGGTTGCCGGATGGCCCGGTGCAACGCTTTTTCCGCGACAACGTCGTCGGCGATTATTTCAACGGCCGCTTCGACGGTCCCGGCGAAACGCTGATGTGCCTGCCGGCGCGGTTGTCGCTGGCGAGCGCGGGCGAACTGGCCGAACGCATCCACCAGTTGGCCGGCGAACTGGCGCGCATGCACCGCAACGACCGCCGGCTGCCGCCGCAGGAGCGCGATGGCTTTACTTTGCTGGTGGGATTCAGGTCGTGGGAATTTGCGGCGTTCACGGCCTTGCGGCGCTGAGGCTTCCCAAGCTTGTTCAAAAGGGCCGGGGCTAGGCGCAGCGGCCAAGACAGTGTGGCCGGCATCCCGGCGTCAGTACGGCAAGGCGCAGCAACAACGCCCTGGCCGCTTTTGAACGCGCTTATTGGGTAGCGGTCGGTACCTGGCCCGGGCTTGCTGTTCCCCGCGTCGGCGGCGCCATCTGCATCTGCGCCGACGGTGCGTTGTTCTGGGCCGGGGCCTGGCCCGACGGCCCGATCTGGCCGCTGCCCGGCATTTGCGAGGACACGGCGCCCGGCGACATCGGCGGCTCGGGCGGCGGGTTGTCGGCCGGCGCTGCGCCCTGCGGAATCGTCGTCCCGAGTACCGGTCCGGCATCGCCGCCGGCCGGCGTTTGTGGTCCCTGCGGCGCCATCATCCCATTGTTGGCGCCCTGGTTGGCGCCTCCAGCGCCCGCGGCGCCGATCGGCGCCACCGACTTGGTATCGGCCGGTAAATCGATACGCTTCATCACGCCGCCATCGGACAGCATCACATAGCGCGGATAGACTTCGGCCAGCTTGATGCCGGACGACAGTTCCCTACCCACCCGCAAGGCTTTCGGCGGCGATCCGTCGGCGACGATGATCGCCACGCTGTCGCGCCCGGCGTACACGATGCCGGTCAATTGATAATTGGTGGCGGTGGCCACCGCCACCTGCCCGCCGAACAAACCGGCGGCGGCAGTGATGTCCGGATTCGGCGGGGCGCTGTGCGGCACCGCTGCCAGCGGACGCTGCGGCGGCTGATAGAGCTGCAGGATCCAGTAGGCGAGCGAAGCCGCCAGCAGGATCAGGCCGGCCAGGCTCAGAATTAAGGGCAAGCGCTTGTTCATCTATTTCCTTGTCACCGCACCAACTGGTTGATTTCAATAATCGGCATCAGCACCGCCAGCACGATCAGCAGCACGACCAGGCCCATGGCCAGGATCAGCACCGGTTCGAGCAGGCCGGCGATGGTCAGCGTGCGCCGCTCGAGGTCGGCCTGCTGCGAATTCGAGGCGCGCTCGAGCATGGCCGGCAATTCGCCGGTGATCTCGCCGGCACGGATCATGTGCACCAGCATCGGCGGGAACAGCTTTTGCGCCGATAGCGCGCGCGCCAGGCTGACGCCTTCGCGCACGCTGGCGGTCGCCGATTCCACCAGTTCCTTCATGGCCACGTTCGACAGCGTGTCGCGGCTGGTTTCCAGGGCGCGCAGGATCGGCACCCCGGAGCCGGTGGTGATGGCCAGCGTGCTGGCGAAGCGTGTCGTGTTCAGGCTGCGCTCGAACTTGCCGTACACCGGTGCCGTCAGCAGCCAGGTGTGCCAGCGCCGCTTGAGTACCGGATTCTGCAATGCCCGGCGCCACGCGAACCACGCTGCAATGATGACCAATGCGACATAGATACCGTAGGCCCGCGTAAAGTTCGATACGCCCAGCATCATGATGGTCAGCACCGGCAGCTTCTGCTTGGTGTTGGCGAACACCGAGACGATCTGCGGCACCACATAGGTCAGCAGGAAGATGACGATGGCGAACGCGACCACGGTGACGATGGCCGGATAGGTAAATGCCAGGCGCACCCGCTGCACCAGCGCATTGCGGCGTTCGATGTAGTCGGCCAGGCGCGAGAGCACGCGCGACAGCTGGCCGATCTGTTCGCCCGACGACACCAGCGCGCGGTAGATCTCGGCGAAGTCGCGCGGGTGGCGCGCCAGCGCGCTGGAAAACGAGGCGCCGCCCATGACTTCGGCGCGGATCGAGGCGATCAGGTCGCGCACGTAGGGACGCTCGGCCTGCTCCAGCAATGCCGTGAACGCCTGTTCGAGCGGCAGGCCCGCTTCCAGCAGGCTGGCCAGCTGGCGCGTGAACAGGGCCAGCTCGACCTGGGACAGGCGCTCGCCGAAGCCGCGCGCCTTGGCCACCCCGCTCTCGTCGAGCTGGGCACTGATGGCTTCGACCGTGAGCGGCGTCAGGCCCTGCAGGCGCAGGTCGGCGCGCGCGGCGCGCGGACTGTCGGCGTTGAGGACGCCCTTGCGGGTAATGCCGCCGGTGTCGACGGCTTCGTAGCGGAAGGCCGGCATGCGTCAGTCCGCCTTCGTCACGCGCAGCAGTTCGGCTTCGGTGGTGATGCCTTCGCGCACCCAGCGTTCCCCGTCTTCGCGCATCGTCTGCATGCCCGACGCGATCGCGGCGTCGCGGATTTCGGCTTCCGACACCTGGTTGTGGATCTGCGCACGAATTTTCTCGTTGGTTTCGAGCAGTTCGTAGACACCGACCCGGCCCTGGTAGCCGGTGTGGCCGCAGCGGTCGCAGCCGACCGCATGCCAGGTGCCGCCTTCCTGTTTCTTGCAGTAGGAGCACAGCTTGCGCACCAGGCGCTGCGCCATCACGCCCAGCAGGGACGATGACAGCAGGAACGGCTCGATGCCCATGTCGAGCAGGCGGGTCACCGCCGACGGCGCGTCGTTGGTGTGCAGGGTCGCCAGCACCAGGTGGCCGGTGAGCGAGGCCTGCACCGCGATCTGGGCCGTTTCCAGGTCGCGGATCTCGCCGATCATGATCACGTCCGGGTCCTGGCGCAGGATCGCGCGCAGGGCCTTGCCGAAGGTCATGTCGATGCGGGCGTTGACCTGGGTCTGGCCGATGCCGGTGAGGTCGTATTCGATCGGGTCTTCCACCGTCATGATGTTGGTGGTCGAAGCGTTCAGGCGCGACAGCGCGGCGTACAGCGTGGTCGTCTTGCCGGAGCCGGTCGGGCCGGTCACCAGCACGATGCCGTGCGGCTGATTGATGAGCTTGTCGAACTGCGGCAGCATCCGCTCGCTCATGCCGAGGTGGCTCAAATCGAGGCGGCCGGCTTCCTTGTCGAGCAGACGCAGCACGGCGCGCTCGCCGTGGCCGGTCGGCAAGGTCGAGACGCGCACGTCGACCGGCTTGCCGCCGATGCGCAGCGTGATGCGGCCATCCTGCGGCAGGCGTTTTTCGGCAATGTCCAACGCCGACATGATCTTGATACGCGAGATCAGCGAGGCGTGGATCGCTTTACGGGGACGCACGATGTCGCGCAGCGCGCCGTCGATGCGGAAGCGCACCACCGAGGTTTGCTCGAACGGTTCGATATGGATATCGGAGGCCCCCTCGCGCAGCGACTGCGTCAGCAGCGCATTGATCATGCGGATGACGGGGGCGTCGTCGGACGATTCGAGCAGGTCTTCGATCGCCGGGACGTCCTGCAGCAGCTTGGTGAGATCGAGGTCGGCATCGAACTCGTCGGCCACCTGGGAGGCGTCGCCGCCTCCGGACTGGTAGGCGGACGCGATCTCGGCCTCGAGGTCGGCGCGTTCCATGCGGCGCAGCGCGATGCGGCCGAAGCGGCGCGAGACTTCCGCGATCGCCGCCGGCTTGGTTGCATTCGACACCAGCACTTCGACGGCTTGCGCCGGGTCGCCGTTGGAACGCGCCAGCACGCCATAGTCACGTGCGAATGCGTAAGGCAACAGGTTGTTCATGGTTCCTCGATTCTGCTTGGTTCTGCTGTTTCTGCTGGATTGCGCTTAGTTTTGCTGAGCCGGACGGTAATCCGACGGCGACGGCTGCGCCGGCCGATAGCCCGGCTGGCCGGGCTGCGCCGGCCGCACCGGCTGGCCCGCACTGGTACCGGTGCCCGTGCCGGTACCGGTGGCCTGGCCCGGACGCGGCGCGACCGGTGCCGGCGGCGGCATCGTCGCCATCGTGCCGTTGCCGACCGGCGGCTGGCCATTGGTCAGCGGCGGCAGCACCGGCGTGCCGAGATCGCGCAGCATGATGTTGCCGTCGTTGCTCTGCTGGAGCTCGGTGCCGGCGGCGCGCATGTAGTCGTAGCGATCCATCGAAATGCTGCTGTTCTGTTCCTTGCTGCGCACCACGACCGGACGCAGGAACACCATCAGGTTGCGCTTGGTACGGTTGCGGGTACGGTACTTGAACAGGTTGCCCACCACCGGGAGGCTGGACAGGCCGGGTACCCGCTCTTCGTTGCTGCTCTGGTCGTCCGAGATCAGGCCGCCCAGCACCACGATCTGGCCGTCGTCGGCGATGATGTTGTTTTCGATCGCGCGCACCGTGGTCACGATGCCCGAGGTCGAGGCCACCGAACTGTCGATGCCCGAGTTCTCGTGGTAGATCGACATCTTGATCGTACCCCCTTCGGAAATTTGCGGGCGCACTTTCAGGAGCAGGCCGATGTCCTTGCGGTCGATGGTCTGGAACGGGTTGCTGGAACCGCTGGCCGTGGTCGTGAACGAGCCGGTCAGGATCGGAATGTTCTGGCCGACCTTGATCGTCGCCAGTTCGTTGTCCAGCGTGATGATGTTCGGGGTCGACAGGATGTTGGTGTCGCCGTCGGTTTCCAGCACGTGGGCGATCGCGCCCAGGCCGAGTGCGCCGTTGATCTGGCGGAACACGCCGACCGACAGCCCGCCCAGGGTCGGTATCGAGCTGCCGGTCGTGCCGCTGAGGCCGCTTCGGGCGGCCACCGCCAGGTTGACGATGTTGTTGCTGCCGTTGGTGTTGAAGGATTGCAGCGCGCCGACGCGGTATTTGCTGGCGTCGTTGCCGGACAGGCCCAACCACTGCACGCCCAGCTCCGATACCTTGGCGGCATTGACTTCGACCACCAGCGCTTCGATGTAGACCTGGGCACGGCGCACGTCGAGCTGGTCGATGACCGAGCGCAGGTTGCGGTACAGCGCGTCCGGCGCGGTGATGATCAGGCTGTTGGTCGAGGCGTCGGCCTGGATGAAGCCCGAGCCCTGGCCGCCGCCGGCGCCGCCGGCCGTGGCCTGGCTCTGCTGCCCGAAGGTACCGCCGGTGCCGCCGGCACCGATGCTGCTCTGCTGCTGGTTGCCGCCGAGGCCGCCGCCCAGGCCGCCGGCGCCGGCACCGCCCGCGCCCGCGGTGCCGGACTGGATCGAGCCGCCCGCGGTGCCCTGCTGCTGCACCGGCACCGCCGACGCATCCTGCGACACCACCGCGCGCAGGGTCTGGGCGACCTTGCTGGCGTCGGCATTCTTGAGGTACACCACGTGGATGTTGCCGAGTTCGGCCGTCGGCTGGTCGAGCTTGGCGATCAGGCTCTTGGCCATGCTGGCGCGCCCGGCCGAGGGGGCGCGCACGACCACCGAATTGGTGCGCGCATCGGCCAGCACGGTGACGCGGCCGGAATCGCCGCCGGCACTCGGTTCGAGCAGGCGCGTGACCAGGGTGGCGACGTCGCTGGCGATGCCGTTGCGGATCGGGATCACGTCGAGGTCGGCGGTGGTCGGGCCGTCCAGGGCGGCGATGATCTTCGACAGGCGGCGCAGGTTGTCGGCGTAATCGGTGATCACCAGGCTGTTGTTGCCCGGGTCGGCCATGATCGAATTGTTCGGCGAGATCAGCGGCCGCAGCACCGCGGTGAGGTTGGCCGCCGACTCGTGCTGCAGGCGATAGACCTGGGTCGCGATCTGGTCGCCGCGCGCGCGCGCGCCGCCGACGCCGACCTGGGTCGGCGAGGATTGCAGCTTGGCTTCGGCCTCCGGCACCACCTTGGCGAAGCCGTCGCCGGTGACCACCGCGTAACCCTGCAGGCGCAGCTGCGACGTCAGCAGCGCGAAGGCCTGGGCCTTGGTGAGCGAGCGTTCCGACACCAGGCTCATCGTGCCCTTGACGCGCGGGTCGACGATGAAGGTCATGCCGGTGTAATGGCCGACCGCCTTGATCACCGATTCCATGTCGGCATTCACGAAGTTGAGCGCCGCGCCGCCGCCGTCCTGGGCCAAGGCGGTCATCGGCGAGATTGCCGAGAGGATGGCGCAGCACAACATGGCGCCCGCTGCGATACGGCGCAAGGCCGGGACTTGCGGATTATTTTTCATTATCTAAACTCGAGTGCGATTATGTTCTTGCCGTTCACCATTCGGCGCTGGCCCAGCAGGTTGAGCAGGTTGCCCAGCGTGTCTTCATATCCTTCGGCCGCTTGCGCCTGTCCCGAAAAGCGCAGGCGGCCATTTTCCAGTGCACCATTACCAGACAACAAAAGGGCGCCGCGGACCGTACGCAGGGTCAGGTCGGCCTGCTGGCCGCGCCAGTCCATTGCCATCTCGTAGCTGCCCAGCGGTTTGATCGGGCTGATGCGCGATCCCATGTCGCTCATGGCCAGCACCGTGCGCCCGCTCACCGCCACCGCCTGCCCCTGGCGCGCGATATCCAGCAGATTCCAGGACAACTTGATGGTGCCCGACGGCGCCAGCGTGTTCAGCGGCGCACCGAGACCGGCCAAACCTTCGGCCGGCAGCAGCAGTTCGCCGGCGCTGACCTGCCACTGCGACCAGCTGCCGCTGATGCGCACCGGCTGCGCCAGGGCCTCGCCGTTGGCGAGGTCCA
>JAKOOD010000069.1 GCA_022701635.1 Burkholderiaceae bacterium
GCGGCGCTGTCCGAGCCCTTGATCGCCACCCTGTTCAACTACGGCGCCTTCGACGCCAAAAGCGTGGTCGCCGCCACCGCCCCGCTGATGGCCTACGCCGCCGGCCTGCTCGGCATCATCCTGGTCAAGATCCTGGCCCCGGCCTTCTATGCGCGCCAGGACATCCGCACGCCGGTGC
This sequence comes from Burkholderiaceae bacterium, assembly GCA_022701635.1. Classification (GTDB taxonomy): domain Bacteria; phylum Pseudomonadota; class Gammaproteobacteria; order Burkholderiales; family Burkholderiaceae_D; genus Telluria; species Telluria phyllosphaerae. The sequence goes on from JAKOOD010000069.1 coordinate 179, forward strand.
GCATCGCGATCGGCGTGCTGATCGCGACCCAGCTGATGAACTGGATCTTCGTGCCGGTGCTGGGCGTGGCCGGGCTGGCGCTGTCGATCGGCCTGGGTGCCTGCATCAACGCGGTGTTCTTGTATACCGGCCTGCGCCGCCGCGGCATCTACGCGCCGCATGCCGGCTGGCTGGGCTTCTTCCTGAAGGTGGTGCTGGCGGTGGCCGTGATGGGCGGCGTGGCCTGGTGCAGCCAGGCGCAGCTCGACTGGACCGCGCTGCGCGCCCACCCCTTCCTGCGTCTGGGCGCCCTGCTCCTGATCATCGGCGCCAGCGCCGCCGCGTATTTCGCGGTGCTGCTGGGACTCGGATTTCGGCCGCGCCAGTTCATGCGGCGCGCCAAATAAACGTGCGCTGAGCGGCCGCCGGCCGCTCAGCCGGTGGCACCCGCCGGCGGCTCGTTCTCGTCGCGCGGCTCGCGCTGGCCGTCGCGCGGTTCGTCTTCCTTGTCGCCGCCCGATCCGGATGCCTCGGCCGGCGGCGTGGCTGCCGGCGCCTCGTCGGTGACCGGCGCATTCACCGGCGCATTCACGGGCGCATTCACGGGCACCGGTGCCGGCGGCGCCTCGACCACCGGCTGCGGCGCCGCCTTCTGCGGAAACAGCGACACCTGTCCGGGTGCCGGCGCCTGCGCGATCCCCGGCTGCAGCGTCCCTGCCGGATTCTGCCCCGGCTGTGCGGCTTGTCCCACACCCTGCCCCAGGGCCGCGAACTTCCATTCCGAGATGTGCTGGCGGTTCTCCAGGTTGGCAAAGCGCGCATCGAAGTTCGCCACCTTCAGCGGCTTCGCCTTCGACAAGCTGTACACGGCCAGCACCCCGGTATCGCTGCCGGCGTGGACGATGCCCCACTCGGCCTTGCCGGTCAGCGGGTCGACGAAGATCTTACGCAAGTGGCGCCGGATGGCGGGCGAGCGCGGGTCCTTCAGCAGCTCCTGCAGCGACGGCGGATAGGTGGGCTGGCCGCGCGGCGTCGCCTCGGCATAGCTTTTCAGCGCCTGGCTGAAGGCGGCGCCGATCTCGAGCAATTCTTCCTCGGCGGCGGCACGGCGCAGCAGCGCGTCCACCTTCAGCGTGGCGGCGCCGACCAGGCCGATGATCGCCACCAGCACGATCAAGCCGACGTAGGTGAAGCCGTCCTCACCCTGCGCAACGGGACGCCGGCGCATCTACCACTCCGCGAACGGCTTGCCGTTGCGTCCCTTGCCTTCGGCGCCGCTGCGGATGCTGTACACCGCGCCGGCGTCGGTGTCCTCGGGCGGCACGATGACCCATTTGCTGTCGCTGTCGGCGATCGGGTCGACCGGCAGCGCCGGCAGGTATTTTTTCTCGACCAGCTGCTCCAGCGAATCCGGATAGCGCCCGGTGTCGGCGTGGTACTGGTCGATCACGGCGCGCGTGTTGCGCAGGTTGTCGGCCAGGATGGTTTCCTTGGCAGAGTCGACGCTCGGGAAGTAGCGCGGCACGGCCAGCGTCAGCAGCAGGGCCACGATGCCCAGCACCACCAGCAGCTCGATCAAGGTGAATCCGCGGGAAAAACGCTTGTGCATGCTCACCACCGGCTGTAGGGAATGCCGTTCAGGCCGACCTTGCCCGAGGTCGAGATCACGTCGTAGACGTCGTCGCCTTCGCGCGGCTCGTTGGCTTCGCTGGCATAGCTGCGCTTGCCCCAGGTTTGGGAATCGGACAGTTCCGGGTTACCGTTGAACGGATCGCGCGGCAGGCGCCGCATGAAATAAATCTTCGCCTTTTTCGGGCTGCGCAGGTCGACCACGCCGTCCACCAGCAATTCCAGCTTGGCCGGGTAGCCGGTGGCGCCGGCGGCCTTGGCGATGCGCCCTTCGTCGGCGGCGCGCTTGTAGGCATCGATGCTGCTGCGGATCTCGCGCAGCGCCGTGCGCAGCGCCGCCTCGTTGCGGCGCTGGACCACGGTCTGGCCGACCGGCACCACCATGGCGCCGAGCAGCGCCATGATCGCCAGCGTGACCAGCAGCTCGATCAGCGTGAAGCCGCGCGCGCCCCTGGACATCATCTGGTGCCGGCCGCCGCTGGATTCACCGGGGCCGCCGCCGCGGGCGCGCTTGCCGGCGCCGCCGGCAGCGGCGAAATGGCCGGCGCCGGCAGCGGATTGACCTGCACGCCCGGCGTCGGCGGCAGCGAGGTCGCCGGCACCGACGGCGCCGCGGACGGCGGCGGACCGCCGGCGCTGACGCTGGTCGCCGGCACCATCGCGCCCGGCTGCTGGACCGGCTGCTGGACCGCTTGCTGTGCCGGCACCTGGCCTGGCTGGACGCCCTGCTGAACGCCCTGTTGAGCGCCAGGCTGCGGCGCCGGCAAGGCCGCCGGCTGGCCGGCCGCCGGACGCGCCGCCGCCCCCGGCAGCACCGCCACCGCCCGCACCGCCGTATCCGGACGGCGCCGGAAGCTCGACTCGGTACCGGCGCTGAATTCGGACGTCGATGCCGCCGGCCGCTGGATGTTACGGATCAGGTGCGGCGTGATCGACAGCACCACCTCGGTCTTGTCGCGCGAATCCTGCTTGCTGCCGAACAGGCGGCCCAGCAGCGGCACGTCGCCGACGCCCGGCAGGTGGCTGCCGCTGCTGCGGTCTTCGGCCTTGATCAGTCCCGCCAGCACCTGGTTCTCGCCATCCTTCAGCTGCAGCATGGTCGAGGCCGAACGGGTACCGATACGGTAGGCCGTGGTGCCGCTGCTGGTCTTGATGGTATCCACCAGGTTACTGACCTCGAGCGAGATGCGGATCCCGACTTCGCTGTTCAGGTAGACGGTCGGCTCCACGTTCAGGGTCAGGCCGACGTCGACGTAGTTCACCGATTCCGAGGCGAAGCCGCCCACGCCCGACGAGATCGTGGTGGTGATGGTCGGCAGCTTGTCGCCGATCACGACCTTGGCCTTTTCCTTGTTGCGCACGCGGATGCGCGGGTTGGCCAGCGTGTTGGAATCGCTGTCGGTCTTCTTGGCCGTGACCACGCCCGATATGCCGCTGACGCCGATGTTGCTGCCGTTGAGGTTGCGCAGCTGGTCGATCGTCAAGGCCCCGCCGGTGGACGTGGTCAGCGGTGCGAAGGCCAGGCTGGTCGGCCAGTCGACGCCGAGGTCGAGCAGGCGGCTGCGCTGCACTTCGAGCACCTCGACGTCGAGCATCACCTCGGGTTCGGCCACGTCCTGCAGCGCCACCAGCTGGGTCGCCAGCTTGATCGCTTCCGGGCTGTCGCGCAGGATCACCAGGTTCAGCTTTTCGTCGATCACGATGTCGCGCGACTTGAGGATGGTCTTCAGCGTGTTCGAGACCGCCTTGGCGTCGGCATTGGCCAGGTAGAAGGTCTTGACCGTCATCTCCTGGTATTCCTTCTGCTTGGCCGCCACGTTCGGGTAGATCAGGATGGTGTTGCCGTCCATGACCTGGCGCTCGAGCTGGTTGCTCATCAGGAGGTAGTACACCGCCGCTTCCACGGTCGAGTTCTTGAGGAAGACCGAGGCGCGCTGGTCGGTGCGGACGTCCTTGTCGAACAGGAAGTTCAGGCCCGAGTGGCGGGCGATGACTTCGAAGATCTGCTTGATCGGGGCGTCGCGGAATTCCAGGCTGATCGGGGTGCGGAACGCGGCCGACAGCGCGGCTTCGCCCGGTGCCGGCGAGGCCTTTTCGTTGACCTCGGCCAGCAGCTGGCGCGCCGCTTCATGGGTCGGGCGCTCGGTCAGGACCGCGCCCAGGCGCTGGCGCGCGGTCTCGACATCCTTGCGCTCGACCGCGGCCTGGGCCTCCTCGATCAGCGCGGCCTGGCGGCGGTCGGCGTCGACCAGGCGCAGGCCGGCGCGCGCGCGGTCGTTGACCGGATCGATCGCCAGCACGCGCTGGAAATCCTGCAGCGCCGCGACCGGCTGGCCGGCCGCCAGTTCGCGCTCGGCCTGGGTCAGCAGGCGGTTGGTGGCGTTGTCGCGCGCGCGCAGCCAGGCCGCCTTGTAGGTGACGTTGCCGGGATCGGCCGCCAGCGCTTCCTGGTACTTGACCAGGCCGGCTTCGACCTTGTCCTGCGCCACCAGCTCGTTGCCCTCGCGGTAGGCCTGCTGGGCGGCGCAGCCGGCGAGCAGCACGGCCACGGCCAGCGGGATCAGACGGATCAAAGGACGGATCACTCGAACACTCCAATATTGAGCTGCTGAACCTGGTTCAGCGGCAGGTAAGTCAGGCGCAGGATCGGCGGCGCGATCGCATCCACGCGGTAGGTGCCGTCGATGACCTCGTTGGTGCGCGCGGTGTAGGTACGGTCGCCGCGCGCCAGGTAGACTTCCCAGACGCCGTCGCCGACCGATTTGCCGATGAAGGTAAACGGCAGCGGCGGCGCCATCGGCGGCGGTGGCGGCGGGGCCGGCTGCGCGGGCGGCGGCGGCGGTGGTGGCGGCACCCAGCTCTGGCTACCGAACACGGCGCCGCTCGGGCCCTGGCCGAAGCCGCTATCGTTATCGGCGATCAGCACGTCGCGCGGCACCAGCGCCAGGATCGGCTGGCGCTTGCCGGCGTCCGCGCGTTTCGGGTCGGCCGTGGACACCAGTACCGCCGCCGGCGGCGGTGCAGTGATAGAAACGGCAGCAGCCGGCGCGGACTGCGCCGCCGGCCGTACCACCGCCTCGGCCACCGCGTCGTCCGGGGCGCGGTCGCCGAACAGCACCAGCGCGGCCGCGCCCAGCAGCGCGGCGCCCAGCGCCAGGTGGCGCGGCTTCATCGACTTCAGCGCCGTCATGGTGCGCTCCGGGCGCCGTCGTCGGCCAGGTACAGCGTGAAGCGCAGGCGCGCCTCGACCGTCGGGTCGCCGATGTTGTCGCGGCGGAAGCTGATGTCGTCCAGCGAAGCGTACGGAATCGCGCGCAGCGCGGCCAGCGAAAACTGCCAGATCGCGGCATAGCTGCCCTTCACCGGCAAATTGACCTGGTAGGTGTTGACGCGCGCGTTGCGGTCGCGGGCACTCTTGTATTCGCCCTGGTTCAACACCAGCCCGCTCTTCGCGGCCAGCCCGAACAGGGTCTTGAGCTGCTGCTCGGCGTAGCGGCGCTGGCCGAGCGCGCCGTAGAAGGCGTCCAGGTTGTCGAGCGGGACGGCGGACACCGGCACCACTGCCGGCAGCGCCGCCGGTGCTGCCGCGGCCTGACGTCTGGCCTGGCGCGCCTGCGCGGTCAGCGTCTCGCTCAGTTGCTCGCTCAGTTGCTCGCTCAGTTGCTCGCGTTCGCGTTCGAGCTGGGGCAGCATGAACAGGAACCAGGCCGCCGCGCCCAATGACAACAGCGCGACGGCGATGGCGCCCAGCGTGACCGGACCGGCGCGCAGCGCCAGCAGTCGCAGCCGCAAGACCAGGTTGCCGAAAGCGAGCTCCTTCATGGCGCGGCCTTCCACTGGGCGTCGATCTGGAAGCGGATCGGCCGGTTCGGATCCTGGTCGTTGATCTCGTGGCGCACCAGCGCAACGGTGCCGAACCAGTCGACGTCCTGCAGGCGCGCGACGTAGCCGATCATGTCGTCGCTGCTTTTGGCTTCGGCGGTGATGCGCACGCTGTTCTTCTTGGCGTCCGGCTCCAGCGCCAGCAGCGCGACGCTGGCGGGCGTGGCGGCCTGGATCGCGTCGTGCAGGCCGCGCCACGGCAGGTTCAGCTGCTGGACGGCGGCGTTCACCGCGTTCGCCTGCGCTTCCGGCACGGCGCGCGCCGGCGCGGCCTGGCGTTGCTGCCCCTGCGCCTGCGCCGTCCGCACTTGCGACTGCGCGCGCAGGCGCGCGATGGCATCCAGTTCGTCGCGGTATTTCAGCCCGCCCGACACCACGACAACGACCAGTACCAGCGCCGCCGGGACCAGCGCCCAGGCATTCGGCGGCACCCGGTGCAGCGTGCGGCGCAGGCCGGGCGGGGCGAAATCGATGCGTACCTTCCTCATGGCGCCCTCCCGCTCAGGGCCAGGCGCGCGCTGTCCGGCCACAGCGGGTCGGTCTCGTCCTCGAACAGGGTGCAGGCGAACTTCAGGCGGCCGGCACTGCTGGCCCAGCCCTTGGGCGCCGGACCGCACACCTGCAGCCGTTCCGGCCGCCCCAGGCCGACGCGCAGCGCCTCGCGCGCCACGTGACTTTCCAGCCAGTCGCGGTCGGCCCCGGCCGGGATCGGCGAGGTACGCACCGCGGCCAGCTGCCCGCCGTCGAAGGCGGCCACGCTCAATACGCCGCCATGCACCACGCCGAACCAGGCGCCCGGGCGGTGCAGCTTGCGGAACTGGTTGAGGGCGGCGACGAACTGCGGCACCACCTCGACCAGGTGGAAACGGTGGCTGCGCGCCGCGCCCTGCAATACCTCCAGCAGCGGCAGCGGCACGGCGGCGGCCAGGAAGGGCCGCGCCGCGCTCCAGTCGGCGCTGATCTTCCAGCCCCCGACAAACGTGCCGAACAGCGCCTGGTAGCGCAGCGCGGCCGCGCCTTCGAGGTCGGCCATGCGGCCGGCGCCCGGCGGCGGCGTCACCTGCCACAGGCGCACCAGGTCGTCGGACAGCACCATCGTCACCGGCCAGCCGGCGGTCGCGTGCTCGCCCAGCAGCATGCTGAGCGCAACGCCGATCGATGCCGGATCGGCGCCGCCGGCGCGCACGGTGCCGAGCAGCAGCGCGCGCTCGTGGCGCCAGCGGCTGGTGCGCACCAGCGCCAGGCCGTCGGGGGCGACGCCGATGCGCAGGCCGCGCCCCAGCCGTGGTGCGAGTTTGCTAAGCATGCAGCGTCACCCTGCGGATTTCCTCGATCGTGGTGGCGCCGCGCTTGACCAGGTCGAGCGCGGCCAGGCGCAGGCTGCGCGTGCCGTTGGCGGCGGCGGCGGCCTTGATGCGGCGGATCGGCTGCTTGTCGACGATCAGTTCGCGGATCTCGTCGTTCAGGGTCAGGATCTCGGCGATCGAGCGGCGGCCCTTGTAGCCGGTGCCGCGGCAATCGCCGCAACCGACGCCGCGCATGAACAGGTAATCGATGACCTCATTCCTTTCCAGGTGGGCGCTGGCCAGCTCGGCCGCGTCGGGTTCGTACGGGGTGGCGCAGTGCGGGCAATTCATGCGGATCAGGCGCTGGGCCCAGATGCCGTTCAGGGCCGAGACGAAGGCATACGGGTCGATGCCCATGTGGGTGAAGCGGCCGAACACGTCGAACACGTTGTTGGCGTGGACCGTGGTCAGCACCAGGTGGCCCGTCAGCGCCGACTGCACCGCGATCTCCGCGGTCTCGCGGTCGCGGATCTCGCCGACCATGATCTTGTCGGGGTCGTGGCGCAGGATCGAACGCAGGCCCTTGGCAAAGGTCAGGCCCTTCTTTTCGTTGACCGGGATCTGCAGGATGCCGGGCAGCTGGTACTCGACCGGGTCTTCGATGGTGATGATCTTTTCGCGCCCGTTGTGGATCTCGGTCAGGGCCGCGTACAGGGTCGTGGTCTTGCCCGAGCCGGTGGGGCCGGTCACCAGCAGCATGCCGTAGGCTTCCTGGGCCAGCTGGCGCAGGGTCACCAGCGAGGGCGCGTCGAAGCCGAGCGCTTCCAGCGTCAGCGAGCCGTAGGCTTCGATCATGGCGCGCTTGTCGAGGATACGGATGACCGCATCCTCGCCGTGGATGCTGGGCATGATCGAGACCCGCAGGTCGATGTCGCGCCCGCCCGCCTCGACGCGGAAGCTGCCGTCCTGCGGCACGCGCCGTTCGGCGATGTCGAGTTCGGCCAGCACTTTCAGGCGCGAGATGATGTGCTCGGCCAGCTCGATGCCGCCGACCGTGGCCGCGTGGTCGAGCACGCCGTCGACCCGGTATTTCACGGCCAGGCCGCCGGCGGTGCTTTCCAGGTGGATGTCCGAGGCGCCGGCCTTGAGCGCATCATATAGCGTCGAGTTGACCACCTTGACCGCCGGGCTGGCCGCTTCCGACACGCTGGCGAACGACAGCACGGTGGCCGTCTTGCCGTCCCTGCGCGCCTCGCTGGCGCCCTCTCCGCCCAGCGTGTCGACCGCGCGCGCCGATTCCTCCTGCTTGCCCAGGTAGGCCTGGATGTCGCCGGCCAGTGCCAGGCGCAGGTGCAGCGGATTGGCGGCGGTGCTGCCGGCGCGCGCCTGCAGCCAGCTTTGCAGGTCGAGGTCGAAGGGATCGGCGATCACGCCGGTCAGCGCGCCTCCCGCGTCGCGCAGCAGCGCGCACTGGCGTGCCAGCGCCTGCGCCAGCGGCAGCAGGTCGAAGGCCGGCTGCTGGCCGAACATCTCGACCGTTTCCATCACGGTCAAACCGAAAGGCTCGGCCAGCTGGCGCACGATCTGGCGCGCTTCCAGGCCCGACAGCGCGTGCAGTTCATCCACCAGCGAACGCTGCGACTGGCGGCTCTGGGCACGGGCGCGCGCCAGCAGCGGCGCGTCGAAGGAAAAACTCGGGGCGTTCACGACATGTCTCCCGCCAGATCGAAGATCGGCATATATAACAGCACCACGATGGCGCCGACCACCAGCCCGATGGCCGCCATCAGCAGCGGCTCGAAGGTGCGCGTGAAGCGGTCGATCCAGCGTCCGATCTCGCCGTCGTAGAA
>JAKOOD010000681.1 GCA_022701635.1 Burkholderiaceae bacterium
GTGCGGCGTTCGGTTTACTCGTCGTGTATCTTGGCGTGGCCGGCTGGGGGATCGATGGCGCTGCCTGGGGACATTTGCTGGCGTCCAGCCTGCTGACCTGCGCCTTCCTGGTGGCGGTGCATGGCAGGACGGTGCCGGCGCGGCTGGGCGAACTGGTGCGCGGCGCCTACCTGCCGGGCATGGCCGGGGTGGTTCTGGTGGCGCTGGGCGCGCATGCCGGCCAGCGCCTGGTCGACGGCGGCCTGCGCGATGCCGGGCTGCTGGTACTGCTGCTGGCACTGCTGACCTGCATCCTGCTGCTGGCCTACGGTGGCCTGTTCGTCATCGACAGGGGCGACCGCGAGCGGGTCTGGCGAGGTGTCAAAGGATTATTGTCGTTGAGGAAGACGGTGTGAAGATCCTGATGGTGTCGGAAGATCTGCCCGGGGCCCAGGTCGGGGGACTGGGCAAGCATGTGGTGACCTTGTCGAATGCCTTGCTGGACGCCGGGCACGCGGTGGATATCCTGGGGCGCAGCGACCGTTTCCACGAGGGCAGTGCTCGAGAGATTGGTTTCAAGGGGCGCCTGCTGCCCGGCTTCGGTTTTTCCCGGCCCGGCTGGAAGGAAACGCAACTGGGCTTTTTCAACCCGGTCAAGCGTCCCTGGTTCGCGCGCAGCATCGCACGCACCTTGCTGCGCTTGGCCGACCGCTACGACGCCGTGCATTACCACGGCCACCTGCCGATGGCCGGGCGCTATGTGCCGCAGCACGTGAATTTCGTGCAGACCCGCCACGACCAGGGCAGCGAGTGCGTGATCCACGTGCGCTTCAAGGAAAACCACGTGTGCACGGCGCTCGACGCGCGCGACTGCGCCGTCTGCATCCATCCGCTGCCGAACACGCTGCGGCGCTCGGTGTCCGGGATGGCGGTGCGGCGCTACCGTGCCGAAACCGCGATCTCGTTCGCGCGCCACAAAACCATCTTCGTCTCGGACTTCCTGCGCCGTGCCTTCCTGCGCGCGGTGCCGGACGCCGACCTGTCGCGCGCCAGCGTGATCCACAACTTCATCAGCTATCCCTACCTGAAGGCCCGGGCGGTGGCGGCAGGGGAGGTCCAGGCCGGCGAGGTGCTGCTGGTCGGCCGCCTCGATGCCGGCAAGGGCTTCGGCGAATTCCTGGCCCAGGTGCAGGGCTGGCTGCCGGCGCATGCGCGCGTGCGCATCGTCGGCGACGGGCCGCAGCGCGCGCAGCTGGAACAGCGCTTTGCCGGTCCGCAGGTCGAATTCCTGGGATGGCAGCCCTACGACGAGGTGATCCGCATGTCGGCGCGCAGCCATGTGCTGGTCATTCCGTCGGTGTGGGAAGAGCCTTGCGGCACCACCGTGCTGGAAGCCCTGGCGCTCGGCAAACAGTGCCTGGCCCTGGCGCGCGGCGGCACGCCGGAACTGGCGGCCTATCAATATTACGCGGGCCAGCTGCAGCTGGCCGACACCATGCCGCGCCTGGTCGAGCGACTGGCCGAGGCGCTGCGGCGTCCGCCGGTGACGGTGGCGCTGCCCGCCGCCTTTCCGATGGACGTAGGCAACGCGATGTCGCGCATCCTCGGCGTCTACGAGGCATGACATGCGCGCCGGGCCTTCCTTTTCCATCGTCACCTGCACCTGGAACAGCGCCGCCACCCTGGCCGACACGCTGGCCTCCGTACAGCGCCAGACCTGGCGCGAAATCGAGCACATCTTCGTCGACGGCGGCTCGAGCGACGCCACGCTCGACATGATCGCCGCGTATCCGGGCCGCAAGCGCGTGCTGCACGACGTCCGCGGCGGCATCAGCCGCGCCATGAACCGCGGCATCGAAGCCGCCAGCGGCGAGTTCGTCGCCCACCTGCACGCCGACGATTACTATCTGGACGACGACGTGCTGGCCCTGGTGGCAGAACGCTTCGCCAGCGCGCGGGCGGCGTGGGTGTTCGGGACCATCCGGGTGCTGAAGGAGGGCATCCTGGTGCCGCCCTGGCCGCTGCGGCCGTTCAGCTACCGCGCCCTGGCCTCGGGCCATGCCTCGGTGCCGCATCCGGCCGTGTTCATCCGCCGCCGCATGTTCGAGCGGGTCGGCATGTTCGACGAGAGCCTGCAATACGCGATGGACATCGACCTGTGGCTGCGCCTGGGCCGGGTCGCGCCGCCGGCCACCGTCGACCGGCCGCTGGCCGTGTTCCGCGAACATCCCGGCAGCGTCTCGTCCGCCAACAAGGTGGCGGCGCGCCAGGAGGAATTCCGGGTCCGGCGCCGCTACCTGCGCCAGGCGCCGCTGGCGTTCGCCATCTATTGCCTGCGCTACCTCAAGCGCATGCGCCGGCTGCACGCCGAGGCCGCCGGCCGGGCGGCATATTGACACCGGCCGTTGTGCATACATGTCTTGCATAGTTGCCAGCATTGGCACATTGTCCTGTTAGTTTCCAGACTATCTTTCCAGTCAACGAAGAAGCTTTAGCTGCCTGCAAACGGCTGCGCTAAAAGTTAACTTTCGGTATCAAAAAATGTTGCTGGGAAACCCAAAAATCGTTGATTCTTAAGGGAATTTTTCCGCAATTCAATTGATATGCGGTACGATTAATGCATCATGCATAGCGCTTTTCACTCGTCAAGAAAGCGCGGCAACGCAATACGGACCCGACGACATTGCCGGTCTGTCCCCGAAGTCCTGTCACTATTTCTCGGAGCATCAACATGAAATTTCATCGGAACGGCATCGCCTTTGCAGTTGCCATGGCCTCGCTGACCTGTTCGTTCAGCGCGCATGCCGACTGGGCGCGGTCCACCGATCCCCTCGTCGTCCAGCCGAATCCTGAAAATTCCACCGTGCAGGCGCAGAATCCGCCGGGCTTCTCCTGGTCGCGCTATCCGACCGGCCCGGCCAGCTACGATATCGAGATCACCCCGACGGGCGGCGCAGCGCTGAAGGCCACCGTCGACCGCAACTGGTACCTGCCGAGCAAGGCGCTGGCACTCGGCAACTACAGCTGGCGCGTGCGCCCGAGTGGCTCCAGCGACTGGTCGGCCGCGCGTACCTTCGCCATCACCAGCAAGTCGACCGTGTTCGAAGTCCCGGACAACGCCACCCTGCGTGCGCGCATCCAGGCCAAGGCACGCCCGCGTTCGCTGCCGCCGTCGTTCACCGCGTATTCGACCTGGAACACGGCCAAGAAGAACGACCTCGAACCCTACCTGAGCCGCCTCTCGAACGAAATCAAGGCGCAGGCGACGGCGCTGCCCGACCTGTCGGACGCGCGCTGGCCGGTGGCGATCCTGACCCCGCTGACCGCCGCCATGGCCTCGCAGCAGACCGACGTGCGCACCCGCATCAACGAAGCCACGCGCCAGCTGGAAGCGGCCGCGCTGCTGTGGCGCGCCAAGAAGGATCCGGTATTCCTGAACGAAGCCCTCAAGCGCGGCGACCAGCTGGCGGCGCTGAACCCCGCCGGCCCGACCAGCTACGCCAGCCAGGACCAGGCCACGCGCCAGATCGCGCTGTCGCTGATCAAGGCGGTCGATTTCCTGGCCGGCGACCTCGATGCCGGCCGCAAGGCGCGCTGGCTGGAAAACGTGCGCATCCGTTCCGAAGAAATCTACGGCAACCTGGCCGGCGACAATGGCCGCCTCGACCAGTTCCCCTTCGATTCGCACGGCAACACCGCAATGGTGTTCATGGCGCTGATCTCGACCCTGGCACTGGGCGACATCCCGGATGCCCAGCGCTGGTTCGATTTCTCGTTCCGCGCCTACGTCAACAACCCGTCGCCCTGGTCCGGGCCGGAAGGCGGCTATGCCAACGGCACCGCCTACGGTGAGTATGCCGCCGGCTACATGGTGGCGCTGTGGGACCCGATGGTCCAGGTGACGGGTGTGAACATGTACCTGAAACCCTGGACCCAGGGCTTCCTCGATTTCGCCACCCAGTTCATTCCGCCGGGCGCGAAAGCCCATGCCTTCGGCGACGCCTCCGAGACCAGGCCGGATCCGCGCGTGTTCCGCGCCTTTGCCAACCGCATGCCGACGCCGCGCGCGGCCTGGTACATCGCCAACCTGGGTGGTGGCCTGGAAGACGCGCTGTCGGTGCTGGAAGCGCCGTACCCGATGCCGGTGACCGCCGCCGCGGCGGCGAAAACCCCGCCGTCGAACGCGGCCTATTACCCGAGCATCGGCTGGGTCGCCATGCACAGCGACATCGGCAATACCGCGCGCACCTCGTTGTATTTCAAGTCCAGCCCCTACGGCTCGTTCAACCACAGCCACGGCGACCAGAACGGTTTGCTGCTGACGGTGGCCGGCCAGCCGCTGCTGGTCAAGGCCGGCTGGTACGACTGGTACGGCTCGCCGCTGTGGAACGACTGGTACCACCAGACCCGTTCGCAGAACGCCATCACCTTCGACGGCGGCAAGGGCCAGCTGGTCAACGGCTACCGCGAGCAGCTGCAGCGCAACGCCCGCATCACCGGCTTCTCGGCCCAGTCGGGCTACGACTATGCCGAAGGCGATGCGACGCCGTCGTATGGCGGCCAGCTGACGATGGCCAAGCGCCAGATCTGGTACCTGCACAAGCAGGATGCGATGCTGGTGCGCGACAAGCTGGCGGCGGTGGTGGCGCACACCTACGAGTTCAACCTGCATGCGCCGGTGGCGATGAACGTCGAAAGCCCGTCGAGCGTGCAGATCGCGATCAACGGCCAGTCGGTCTGCCTGCGCGACCTGAACGGCAACGCCCCCTTTGCCAAATGGAGCGGCCCGGCACCCAAGGCCGGCGTCGTCGAGGACCATGGCGCCTTCTACCTCAAGAACGACGGCAAGTCGACCGCCGAGTTCCTGGTGCTGGTCGACGTCGGCTGCAAGCGGCCGGCGGTCAAGGTGGCCGGCGCGGGCAGCGCGCGCACGGTGACGGTGGGCAGCCAGACGGTCAACCTCAACTGATTTCCTCCACGTAGCTGAAAACCGGAATCCTCCACGGGCGCATACCCTTGGAGGATTTTTTTCAAGCCCGCGCATTAAGCGCCGCGCAAGCAATGCGCATAAAGGCCAGGCTAGAATCGACGCGCCTATTGCCGATTCCGCAAGGACGCCATGCCCGGTCAGTCCATCCCGATTGCCTTCGTCGTCGCCTACATCGTGCGCGACGCGCTGCCGCCCAGCCGTGCCGACGTGTTGACCCTGTTCGGCACCGAAATGCCG
>JAKOOD010000683.1 GCA_022701635.1 Burkholderiaceae bacterium
ATCGGACAGTTGGCCCGCTGCTGGCCGAAAGGGGTGAGCCGTCAAGGTTCAGTCTATGAGAGCACCAACTAAGAGATAACGTCGCCTCTCCAGTACGAGATCGCACCGCCGCAGTCCTGCCGAGCTAGATGCTGGCACTCATCGATCACGGGCGAACTGCACCAGCGCCAACGGCACCTCGTGGCTTGATACTTGTTGCATCAGTACGACAGCGAAAAATAAAGTGACCTCGCCCTTCGCGCTCAAACACTTAATCGAGCCATGGTTCGGCAATCACCAGAAGGAATATTTGGTTCATCCATAAGTGCATCCATGGCGCCATATTAAAAATCTCAAACCCAGCATCCATGCGGGTTCCAACTGATTTAGCGGTTCCGGCCGGACACTACCAGCAAGTTTTAAGCGTTTGACGCAAGTTCATCAAACCCGCGCCCCTCACCATAAGACCGCAGGTTTTTTGTCACCCGCGCCAGGCTACCCCTGCTGAAACGGCCGCGCATCCACCGGAATATCGATCACGAAGGTCGTGCCCGCATTCGCATCGCTGTACACGACCGCGCTGCCGCCATGGCTTTGCGCCACGCTGCGCACATAAGGCAGGCCCAGGCCCCAGCTGGAGGTGGTGGGGGTGCTGGACGCGCCGGCATCGCTGGAGCGCACGAATTGCTGGAAGATCGCATCCAGCTCGCCCGCCGGGATCGGTCTGCCCTGGTTGCGCACCGACAGGATGGCGCGGCCGTTGCTCTCTCCGACGCTGACGTCGATCGGGGCGCCGGCATCGCCGTATTTCTGGGCATTGTTCAGCAGGTTTTCCAACGCGCGCTCGAGCGCGGCATCGTTCCACCAGCCCTTGAGGCTGTCGCCGGTCAGGCGCACGTCGGCGCCCTGGTATTCGCGTGCGCGGTCGGTCACGCTGCGCACCAGCGCCATCAGGTCGAATTCGGTCAGGTCCAGCGCCAGGCGGTCGCCCGACTGGATCGACAGCGCGTCCAGCAGTTCGTTCAGCATCGTGCTCATGCGCTCGCCGTTCTTGACGATGCGCTGGGCCCATTGCGCGATCTCGGGCGACGGGTTCAGGCGCTGGATCAGGCTGGCGCCCAGCACCATGTTCGAGGCTGGCTGGCGCAGGTCGTGTGCCAGCGCGCCGGCGAAACGCTCGCGCAGCGTATCGGTCGCCGCGACGAAGGAACGCACGCTTTCGCGCACCGCGTTGTCGACGGTCAGGTGCAGCGTGCGCCGCTCCGGCGCGGTCAGGATGACGTCGTGGGCGTCGAGCACGTCGAACAGTACGCTGCGGAACATCTGGAACTCGGCCAGGATGCCTTCGGCATCGAAGTCGGACAGGTTGGCGCGCTCGATCCCGTGCTCCTCGCCGATCGAGCGCACGTCGATACCGTCGCGTTCGAAATATGCCGGGGACAGCACCGAGCACAGGCGCTCGTACAGCACCGGCATGGTGTCGATCAGGACCGGATGGCTCAGCTTGCGGGCGCTGGCCAGGCTGGCGCGCACCTGCTTTTCCCATGAATGCAGCACGGTCTCGCGCAGCGCCAGCATGCGATACGAACTGAGGGACAAATTGTCGGTGGGGATCAGGTGCGAATTCACGGCCGTCTCGATAAGGGAGCAAGTTGACGATGGTACACAAGCCGCGCACCCCGGGTCGCACGCGGTGTTTCCGCAACTCAGCGCCTGATCGTCTGCTCGGGTTGGACGTCGTACTTGCTGCGGATGCGCCCTGCCGTACCGTCCCGCTCCATCGCGTCCAGCGCCGCATTCATCCGGGCCATCAGCGGGTCCGGCACGGCGCGGTTGCAGGCCAGGTAGGCATGGATGCGATTGAACACCAGCACCGGCACCACCTTGTCGGTGTAGCCCAGGCGCGCCAGCGTCTGGCGGCTGTTCGGGCCCAGGCTGGCGGCCCACAGGTCGATGCGGCCCATCAACAGCTTGCGCGGGTTGGTCTGGTCGTTCGACGCCGGGTCGACGTCGAAACCGCGCGCCCGCAGGAACTGGTCGCGCGCATCCCCATGGTAGGTACCGATGCGGTAAGGACGCGCGTCTTCCAGGCTGCGCAGTGTGAACTTGCGGTCGGCGCGCGCCATCAGCACCCAGTCGGCAGCCGCGATCGGGCCGGCCCACTTGAACTGGCGCTCGCGCTCGGGGGTGCGGGTGGTCGCATAGACACAGGCATCGGGACGTTCGAGCGCGGCCGTGTAGGCGCGCTTCCAGGGCAGCGGGTGCATCGTGTAGTCGATGCCGGCGCGGCGCATGATGTCGCGCACCATGTCGGTGGCGATACCGGCGGCTTGCTCGCCTTCACTCGGCGCATAAGGCAATGGTTCGGTGGCGAGGTAAAGGCGCGGTGGGGTCTGCGCCCAGGCCGGCGCCCCTGTCAAATTCCCTGATACAACCGTCAACAAGGCCGCAAGAATCTTCGTTTTCATCGCATCGCGTGCTGGAGCAGGTACCGGCGGTTGCCTGTTGAACCAGCATAACAGCAAGGCGGCGCCAACCACAATGCGTGCCATTAGTACAACTTTGTGGCGCCACGGTGGCACGCATGCCACACCTCGGCGCACCAGTTATCGTTTTTACCGGATTTTTTTATTTGGAGCAACTTTCCTTACGGAAAAAGTGACATACTGGCGTCTGTACGATAGTTTCCATGAATCAATTCGGATACCCATAATCCATGCTGTCCATCTTCACCCTGCCTGACGATCCGTCGCTGCTCAGCTACGGTTTCTACACACCGAAGCTGGTGCTCCTGTCGGTACTGGTCGCAATCTTCGCTTCCTGGATGGGGCTGCTGATCGCCGGTCAGGCCGTGGCCAACCGTGCCCAGCGTTGGATCGTGCTCGGCACCGGCAGCCTGGCGCTGGGCACCGGCGTGTGGGCCATGCACTTCATCGGCATGCTCGCCTTCGACCTGTGCACCGACGTCGACTACGCACCGCTACCGACCATCATCTCGGGCCTGCCCAGCATCGGCGCCTCGTTCGTTGCGCTGTGGTTGATCGCGCGCGAGCGCCTGGGCGGCTGGAACCTGCTGGCGGGCGGCGTGGCGGTCGGTGCCGGCATCGGCGCCATGCACTACGCCGGCATGGCCGGCATGCAGATGGGCCTCGAACTGCGCTACGACCCGCTGATGTTCGGGCTGTCGATCGTGGTGGCGGTGGTGCTGGCGACGCTGGCGCTGTGGGTGCGCTTCGGCCTGTCGCACGTGACGCGCCTGAAGGAAGCGCATCGCCTGCTGCTGGCGGGGATCGTGATGGGCTTCGCCATCGCCGGCATGCACTATACCGGCATGGAAGCCGCCCGCTTCGTCGGCCGTGCGACGCTCAGCGCACAGAAAGCCGCCGGCAGCACCTACCTGGCGCTGTGGATCAGCATCATCACGGTGGCCTTCACCTTCGTCGTGCTGGGC
Organism: Burkholderiaceae bacterium; assembly: GCA_022701635.1. Taxonomy (GTDB): domain Bacteria; phylum Pseudomonadota; class Gammaproteobacteria; order Burkholderiales; family Burkholderiaceae_D; genus Telluria; species Telluria phyllosphaerae. Next base: position 3,431 of record JAKOOD010000683.1, read on the forward strand.
TTGAACGGCCTGCTGCGCTACCGCCAGCTGTTCCGCGAACTGTCGCGCAGCGAAGCCTGGATGCGCGCCCTGCTCACCACCACCGTGGACGGCGTGGTCACGGTCGACCGCGCCGGCACGATCCAGGAATTCAACGCTTCGGCCGAGCGCATCTACGGCTGGAGGCGCGAGGAGATCGTCGGCAAGAGCATCCGCCTCCTGATCGGCAACGAGGAGGCGTCGGAACGGGGCGGCCTGCTGCGCACCCTGGCCAGCGGCGAGATCAGCGACAGCGCCCGCAGCGCGGACGTCACCGGCCGCCGCAAGGACGGCGGCATCGTGCCGATCCGGCGCGCGGTCGGCCATGCCCGCCTCGGCGAGCAGGAACTGTTCGTCTGCTTCATCACCGACATCACCGAACGGCGCGAGATGGAACAGGCGCTGCGCGCCAGCGAGCAGCAATTCCGTTCGCTGATCGGCAACATCCCCGGCATTTCCTACCGCAGCCTGTTGCAGGGCGAACATCCGATGCTGTTCATCAGCGACGCCGTCGAACGCGTGACGGGCTACCCGGCCACCGACTTCATCGGCGCCCCGGCGCGCCGCAGCTTCGGTAACCTGATCCACGCCGCCGACCGCGTGCGCGTGTCCGAGACCATCGCCGGCGCGCTGCGCGACAACCGGCCCTACCTGGTGGAGTACCGCCTGCTGCACGCCGACGGCGGCACCCGCTGGCTGTGGGAAAACGGCACCAGCGTGCGCAACGACGCCGGCGAACCCTACTGGCTGGACGGCGTCATCCTCGACATCACCGAGCGCCGCCAGATGGAAGAAGCGCTGCGCGACGCCAAGGAGAACGCCGAGCAGGCCGCCGCCGCGCGCGCCAGCTTTGTGGCCAACATGAGCCACGAGATCCGCACCCCGATGAATTCGATCCTCGGCTTCACCGACGTGCTGCTCGACGGCGAACTGGCGGCCGACCAGCGGCGCCACCTCGACACCATCCGCAGTGCCGGCCGCGCCCTGCTGCGCCTGCTGAACGAGATCCTCGATACCGCCAAGCTGGAAAAAGGCGCGGTCGAACTCGAGCAGAACGACTACAACCTGCTGTCGCTGATCGACGAACTGTCCTCGACCCTGGCCGCGAATGCGCGCGCCAAGGGCCTGCACGTCGACATCCACTACGATCCGGCGCTGCCGACCTGCCTGCGCGGCGACGAGCTGCGCGTGCGCCAGGTGCTGACCAACCTGCTCGACAACGCCATCAAGTTCACCCAGCAGGGCAGCGTGACCCTGCATGTCGAACTGGACGACGGCCAGCTGCATCTCTCGGTGAAGGACACCGGCATCGGCATCGCGCCCGAGCGCCTGGCCGCGATCTTCGATCCGTTCACCCAGGCCGACGCCTCGATGACGCGCCGCTTCGGCGGTACCGGCCTCGGCACCACCATCAGCAAGCAGCTGGTGGAGCTGATGGGCGGCCGCATCTGGGCCGAGAGCCAGCCGGGCCAGGGCACCACCTTCCACGTGATGCTGCCGCTGGTGCTGGCGCGCTTCGCGCCGCAGCAGCCGCGCGTGCGCACCGCCGCCGCCCTGCCGCCCCTGCGCGTGCTGGTGGCCGACGACGTGCCGCAGAACCTGGAACTGCTGCAGCTCCTGATGGCGCGCCGCGGCCACACCATGACCGCCGCCAGCGACGGCGCGGAAGTGGTCGACCTGGCCGCGCGCGAGTCCTTCGACCTGATCCTGATGGACTTCCAGATGCCGACCATCGACGGCCTTGCGGCCACCCGCCTGATCCGCGCCCAGGCCCAAGCGGCAGGCCGCGAGCGCGTGCCGATCATCGCCATGACCGCCAGCGTGCTGCCCGCGCACCGCAGCGCCAGCGTCGAGGCCGGGATGGATGGCTTCGCATCGAAACCGGTCGACTGGTTCGCGCTGTCGCACGAGATCGCGCGCGTGCTCGGCCTGGCGTCCACCCAGCCCGCCGACGACCTGCCGGCGCGCGAGCGCGAGGTACTGAACCGCCACGCCGGCCTGCGCCGCTGGAGCGGCAAGCAGACCGCCTACGACGAAGCGCTCGCCCATTTCGACAGCCAGCACGCCGGCCTGGCGCAGGCGCTGTCGGCACAGGCCGCGGCCGCCGACTACTGCACGCTGCGCATGCTGGCCCACAAGGTGCGCGGCGTGGCCGCGAATCTCGGCCTGGAACTGCTGGCCGACACCCTGGGCAACCTCGAAGGCATGGTGGACGGCGACAGCGGCAAGGTGTTCCCGGGCGCCGAATCCACACTGCAGGACACCCTGCGCGATCTGTGCACCCAACTGGACCGTGCCCTGGAAGCGATCCGCGCCGCCCTGCCCATGCCGGCACAGGCACAGGCGCCGGCCAAGGCGGCCCAGGCGGTACGCCCGACGGTCGACCTGGAACGCGCCCGCCGCGCCGGCGTCTCGCTGCGCGAGGCACTGTGCCGCGGCGGTCTGGAAGATACCTCGCTGGCCGGCCTGGCGGCGGCCCTCACCGGCCATCCGCTGGCCGCGCGCGTGGCGCAAGTGCATGCGGCGCTGTCCGACTTCGACTTTGAACTGGCCCTGCAGCAGCTCGACGCCGTGCTGGAGGTCCTCGACGAATCCGTACCGGAGATCCACCCATGACCAACCGCCACCTGCCGCTGATCCTGGCGGTCGACGACGAAGCCAGCAACCTGCAGTTGCTGCGCCAGATTTTGCAGGACCATTACCGCCTGCGTTTCGCCAAGGACGGCACCCGCGCGCTCGAACTGGCGCGTGAAGAATGTCCCAACCTGATCCTGCTCGACGTCATGATGCCGGGCATGAGCGGCTACGAAGTGTGCGCCGCGCTCAAGGCCGACCCGGCACTGGCATCGATCCCGGTGATCTTCGTGACCGCCCTGAACGACACCGACGACGAGCTGGAAGGGTTCGAGGCCGGCGCGGTCGACTACATCACCAAGCCGATCAGCCCGCCGATCGTGCGCGCGCGCGTGCGCAACCACCTGTCGCTGGTGCGCATGGAAGCGCTGCGCGCGTCGCGCCTGGAAATCGTCCAGCGCCTCGGCCTGGCCGCCGAGTACAAGGACAACGAGACCGGCCTGCACGTGATCCGCATGAGCCATTTCGCGCGCGTGCTGGGCCTGGCCGCCGGCATGACCGAAACCGAAGCCGACGACCTGCTGCATGCGGCACCGATGCACGACGTCGGCAAGATCGGCATCCCCGACCGCATCCTGCAGAAACCGGGTCCGCTCGACCCGGAAGAATGGAAGGTCATGCAGAGCCACGTCCTGATCGGCGCCGAGATCATCGGCGAACACGACGGCGGCATGCTGGCGCTGGCGCGCAACATCGCGCTTTCTCACCACGAAAAGTGGGACGGCAGCGGCTACCCGTACGGCCTGGCCGGCGACGCCATCCCGCTCGAGGGCCGCATCTGCGCGGTGGCCGACGTGTTCGACGCGCTGACCTCGGTGCGTCCGTACAAGAAGGCCTGGACCGAGGAGGAAGCGATCAAGCTGCTGGTCGACCAGAAGGGCAAGCACTTCGATCCGGCGCTGGTCGATCTGTTCATCGCGCAGATGCCGGCGATCCGGGCGATCCGCCAGCGCTGGGCCGAGCAGGAGCCCGAGCCGGTGCCGCAGCAGGCCGCCGCATAAGCAGCGCAATCCATCGTGCCGTGCATCGCATCGTAGGGTGGGCACCCCGTGCCCACCCTACGGATCGGTCATCGATACGTCGGCACAAGCCTTATCCCGCCGCCGGCGCCAGCGCTAGCGGCGCCTCGCGCGCCGCCACCTCGCGGTACAGCGCGGCGTATCCCGCCGCCATCTGCGCCGACGTGAACAGCCGCCAATAACGTTCCTCGGCGCGCCGCCCCATCGCGCGCGCCATCCGCGGGTCGTCCCACAAGGCCCGCAGCGCCGCCCGCAGCGCCGCCGGATCCGACGGCGGCACCACCAGCCCGCTTTCGCCGTGCACATTGATATAGCTGGTGCCGGTGCCGATCTCGCTCGAAATCATCGGCTTGCCGAACATCGCCCCTTCCAGCAGCGAGATGCCGAAGGCTTCCGAACGCAGGTGGGAAGGAAACGCCACCGCGTAGCACAGCTGCAGCAGCGCCACCTTGTCGGCCTCGTCCAGCGCGCCCACGAAGGTCACGTTGCCTAGGCCGAGGCGGGCCGCATGCGCCTTGAGTTCGCGCTCGATCGGGCCGGCGCCGACGATCACCACAGGATAGGAGGTGCCGGCGACCGCGTCGAGCAAGATGTGCAGTCCCTTGTAGTAGCGCAGCACGCCGACAAACAGGAAGAACTTCGGGCCGACCCGGGCACGCCACTGCGCCAGGCGCGCCGCGTCCGGCTCGGGATAGGTACCGCGGTCCAGGCCGAAGGCGATCACGCGGGTCTTGTCGCGGTAGCGGCCCAGCACGCTTGATGTGGCCAGGTAGTTGGGCGAGGTGGCGACGATGGCGTCGACGCTGCCGAGGAAACGGTGCATCAGCGGCCGGTACAGGCGCAGCAGGGTTCGCTGGCGCACGATGTCGGAGTGGTAGGTCACCACGGCCGGCTTGCCGGTGCGCGCCGCGAAATGCGCGACGTCCATGAAGGGCCATGGAAAATGGTAATGCACCACGTCGGCATCCCGCGCCAGGCGCGCCAGGCGGCCGATG
>JAKOOD010000570.1 GCA_022701635.1 Burkholderiaceae bacterium
CGGCGTCAAGCTGATGAGTGACACGCTCGACACCGTCGGCGGCTTCGCGCGGACGGTGGAGGACGTGGCCTTGCTGGCGGCCGTGCTCACGGGGGATGAGGGGCTGCGGCTGGGCGAGGGCGCTGGCATTGGCGCCACCGATGCTTCCGGCGCGCGCGTCGGGCTGTTCAGGGGCCCGCACTGGGACATGGTCGGCGACGACGTGCGGGCGCTGTGGGAGGGTGTCGCGCGTCATGTGGGCCGCGAGGTCGCGTCGCCCGACTGGTTCGCGCCCCTCACCGCCTTGCAGATCGACGTCATGCAGCACGAGGCCGCGCGCAGCCTGGCCTGGGAGCATGCGAACCGGTCGGCGCAACTGAGCGACCGGATGCGCGCATTGCTGGATACCGGCGCCACCATCGACGGCGGGGCGCATCGGCGGGACATCGAGGCGACGCAGATCGCGCGGCGGCGGGCGGAGATGCTGTTCGAGCACCACGACGTGCTGCTCGCACCCAGCGCGGCGGGGGAGGCGGGGTTGTGGGAGGAGGGGACTGGCGATCCCTTGTTCGGACGGGCCTGGACGCTGCTGGGGTTGCCGTGCCTGCATCTGCCGCTGGGTGTCGGCGCCACCGGACTGCCGATCGGCTTGCAGGTGGTGGGGGCGATGGGCGACGATGCGCGGGTGCTGCGGGCAGGGGATTGGTTGCAAGGCCTGTTGCGCAATCGGGTGGGGTAAAGCTGGCGGGAGTTGTCCCATCCATTCCCTGTTCGTTGCTCATTGCATTGCGCAGAGAAGACCGAGATGGCGATCGAGAACGCGGTGATCTATGTACTGACCGAGTTGCCGGCGCTGGCGATTGCCAAGGTGCTGCAGCGGTGCTTCGCGTGGACGCCTCGGCGGGCTGACACGGTGGCTTCGCTGATCTTGATGGGTGTTGGCTTTGGGGCTTGTCTGTTGGCTTGGTGGTTGTATGAGTGGAAGTAGGGCCGCTGGAGTTGTCGCCTACTGGCTCTTCAATGGTGGGCAGCTGTGGGAAGTCCGCAATCGGCCAGAAGCGGACTTACCACTTGACGGCAGGATCAGCGCTCGAGAACAGCGTTCGGCGGCTGCATGAACTCGATGGTCGCGCCATCAGGGCCAACGACGTAGATCACCCGCGTTCCAGCCCGCGCACCACCCGCGATCGGCTGCGGCGTGCCTTGTGCCTTCCAGCCATAGGTGGCGATCCGCGCCAAGAGCGCGTCGATGTCATCGACTACGAGCGCGAGATGCGCAAAGCCTGGGTCGAAAGGCTTGGCCGGTGCGCTCGGCCAATCTACGCCCCGATACTCTAGGAGTTCGATCGTCTGATTTGCCAGCGACACGATTGCGATGCGTACCTCCGCCCCATGCGCACCCGTCACTTGGCCGAGAAACTCGCCCCCCATCTCGCCCGTGCGCACGAGTTGCGCCCCAAGCCCATCAAGCCAAAACCGAAGCGCCTCATCGAGGGAAGCGACCGCGAAGCCGACGTGGTCGGCACAGCGCACCTGGAAACTTGCATGTTCGCTCATACGGACGATCCTACCGGCAACGGGCTGTTCGTCTGGTACGGGCCCACAGCGGTCAATCGCAGCTTCGGCTGAAAAACGACCACTGGGTCAATGACCAAAACCGCAGCGACTTGGTCGGTCGATTGGATGAAGGTAAAGCGACCGGTTCTGTGCCGGCTGAGCGATGCAAACGCTGACGGCCGGACAGCGCAAGCGCAGCGTGATCTACCCCTCCGCTCGGCGGCTTTCTATACTTTCATGAACGATCGTCACAGCTCAGCGTATCGAGGAACTCACCGCCCTCAGGGTGGATACACCGCCCTTCCCGCCTCCGCCGTTCGAAATGCCGCCAGTCAATCCGACCGAAGGGGATCGCGCAGCGGACGAGGCGTAGCAAACAGCGTGCGCAACGTGGAGTCGTGTGGTTGGTCGAGGGACCGATCGCGCAACCCTCCTCAGTCGCGGGGCCCTGACAAGAAGCGCGCACTGCGAGCGATGCTGACGGTTCCTACGGCGCAAACACCGCGCGCACGCAGCCATCCGTCTTGTGCTTGAACATGTCGTAGCCGCGCGGCGCGTCCTCCAGCGGAAAGCGGTGCGTCGCGAGATACGCTGGATTCAGCTCGCCCTTCTGGGCGTGCGCGAGCAGCCGGTCCATGTAGGCTTGTCCATGCTGCTGCGCGCTGCGCACCGTCATGCCTTTATTCATGATGACGCCCATTGGAAATTTGTCGATCATTCCGTAGACACCAAGACCCGAAAGCGTACCGCCCTTGCGGCAAGCCATGACCGCCTCACGCAGCGCCTCGCCGCGATCCGTCTCCAGGCGCAGCGCCTGCTTCACGCGGTCGTACGCGTACTGCGGCCCGGTGCCGTGCGCCTCCATTCCCACCGCGTCGATGCAGGCGTCGGGACCGCGCCCGCCCGTCATTTCCCTGAGCGTTTCAAGGACGCTGTCGACCTGCGTGTAATCGATCGTCTCCGAGCCAGCATGATCACGGGCCATCTGTAGCCGCTCGGGGAATCGATCGATTGCGATCACCCGCTCGGCGCCCATCAATCGCGCGCTCTGCTGTGCCATCAGACCCACGCCACCGCAGCCCCAGACGGCGACCGTGTCACCAGGCTGGATGTCGCAGAAATCGGCGCCCATGTAGCCTGTCGGCGCGGCGTCCGAGAGGAACAGCGCCGTCTCGTCTGCCACCCCGTCGGGAATTCGGAAGCAGTCGTTGTCGGCGAACGGAATGCGCACGTACTGCGCATGCGCGCCCGCGTAGCCGCCGAAGGCGTGCGTGTACCCGTAGATGCCGGCGGTGTGATGGCCGCCGAGCAGCGGGGCCTGCAGCTCGGTCTTGGGATGGGTGTTGTCGCACAGCGAGTAGAGGTCGTGCTGGCAGTACCAGCACTGGCCGCAGACGATGAACGAAGGCACGACGACGCGGTCGCCCTTCTTCACCCGTTTCACCTCGGCGCCGACCTCCTCGATCACGCCCATGAACTCGTGGCCGATGACGTCGCCGGGCTTCATGGAGGGGATGTAGCCGTCGATGAAATGCAGGTCCGAGCCGCAGGTCGTGGACAGGCCGACGCGCAGGATGGCGTCGTGCGGGTTGACGATCTCGGGATCCTTGACCGTGCCGACGCGCAAGTCGTTCACGCCGTTCCAGTAGAGCGCTCGCATGGCCTGGTCTCCTCTAACGCGTGTCGGCGCGAGCAGCGGGCTGGCGCTCGGTGGTCGGGATCTCGCCGGTTTCGACGAGGTTCTTGAAGCGCCGCAGCGCCCCCTCGGCGACCAGCGCCAGCGGTGTGCCGCCGAGCAGCTTGATCAGCCCTTCGCCGAGCGCGCCGCCCGGCGGGTCGAAGCGCACGCGCAGGGTCACCACGGTGCCGCGCCCGGCCGGGGCAGGCTGGAAGCGCACCGATCCCTCGTTCGGGATGGCGGCGTCGGGCAGCGCGCGCCAGCCGATGTCGGCGCCGGGCCGGTCCAGCGTCTCGGCGTCCCATTCGTAGGCATGGCCGAGCGGCCCGTCGACCTTCCAGTGCATGCGGCCTTCGCCGGCGGCACGCACGGTCGCGAAGCGTGCCATGACCTGCGGCAGCGTCCTCGGGTCGAGCCAGGTGCGGCGCAGTTCGTCCGCGCCCTTGCCGATCGTGATCGAGCGCTCCACCTCGGCCTGGCCGGCGGCGCCCTGCTTGCCGTGGCCGGATTGCACGCCGCGCAGCGCGCCCATCGCACCGGCGCCGGCGATGGCGCCGAGCGCGAGCGCCGCGGCGCCCTTCCTGCGGCCATTGACGCCGGCCACGATGGCGGCGGCGCCCAGCGCGATCGGGATCCAGTTGACGTGTTGCGTGGACCTGCCGGCCCGAGCAAGGGGACTGCTTGCCATGATCAACCTCCTTATGACTACCTGAGAAATGTTCGGACGTCACCCGCACCGCAGTGGCAGCCGCAGCTATGTCGCCTCAGTCTAGACACGTTTATGCATGGTGCAAGCCGTTTTTTTTCAGCGTAGTCGCGTGGAAACCCGGGGCGGCTTGCACGCATGCGGACCGATGTACATCGATATTTCTTTCGAGCCGTGTCCGGAAAGCGACTCAACAGAGGGCTAACGAATCGGCGCTTGCCATCGAACAGGCCTGTGTCTAATCTTTGCCGATCCACCCGTGGCGGGTAAGCGTTGCCGCCGTGGGCAAGGTCCCGTGGGTCCGCCTGCGGATTTCCCAACAACTGCCAGGATGCGGTCTCACGTCCTGTGAGCAGGACATGCTATTTCCTGGCGGGTCATAGGAGTAGATGATGAAAGCTGTTGTCTATCGAGGTCCCCGGCAAGTTGCAGTCGAAAACGTGCCGGACCCTAAGATCGAACGTCCCACGGATGCGATCATCAAAATCACCAGCACCAACATCTGCGGCTCGGACCTGCACATGTACGAGGGCCGGACCGATTTCGAGCAGGGCCGCGTCTTCGGCCACGAGAACCTCGGCGTGGTGATGGAAGTCGGGCCGGCGGTCGAGAATCTGAAACCCGGGGACTGGGTCTGCATGCCTTTCAACGTCAGCTGCGGCCACTGCAAGAACTGCGAACGCGGCCTGACCAACTACTGCCTGAAGTCGAACCAGCCGGGCATCGCCGGCGGCGCCTTCGGCTTTGCCGACATGGGGCCATGGCAGGGCGGCCAGGCCGAATTCCTGCGCGTGCCCTGGGCCGACTTCATGTGCCTGAAGCTGCCGCCGGATGCCGAGCAGAAGCAGTCCGACTACGTGATGTGCGCCGACATCTTCCCGACCGGCTGGCATGCGACCGAACTGGCCGGCATGAAGCCCGGGGACGCGGTGGTCATCTACGGCGCCGGACCGGTGGGCCTGATGGCGGCGCACTCGGCGATGATCAAGGGGGCCTGCAGCGTGATGGTGGTCGACTGCCATGCCGACCGGCTCAAGCTGGCCGAGTCGATCGGTGCGATCGCGATCGATTATGCGAAGGAAGACCCGGTACAGCGCGTCATGGACCTGACCCATGGGCGCGGCGCGGACGCGGGTTGCGAATGCGTCGGCTACCAGTGCCACGACCACCATCATCACCGCCAGGAACGTCCAAACCTCACGATGAACAACCTGGTCAACTCGGTCAAGTTCACCGGCGGCATCGGGGTGGTCGGCGTGTTCGTGCCGCAGGATCCGGGCGGCCCCGACGACCTGGCGAAGGAAGGCAAGATCGCACTCGACTGGGGCATGCTTTGGTTCAAGGGGCAGCGCGTCGCCACCGGCCAGTGCCCGGTCAAGGCGTATAACCGGCAATTGCGCGACCTGATCCACGCCGGCCGCGCCAAGCCGTCGTTCATCGTGTCGCACGAGCTGACACTGGACCAGGCGCCGGACGCCTACCAGCACTTCGACGAGCGCGACCACGGCTGGACCAAGGTGATCCTGCATCCGGGTAGCTAGCGGAGCAGGGCGGTCTTGAGAAAAAAAGCCCCCGCGTTCGTCATGCGAATGCGTAGTGGTCGCATGACGAACGCGGGGCGATCGATTTCCTTTTTTTCCTTTATCAGTAACGGTCGCGCCGCTTCAGCAAGGCCATGACGCCGCCTACCACGACGGCGGTGACGAGCGCCTTGCGTACCAGCCCCGCCGGGTTGTGGCGCAGTTCCGACCGGATGCCCATTTCCCCGAGCACATTGGGTACGTGGCCATGGCGCAAGTCGTCGACGATGCCCTCGACCACGTTGACGCGGTCGGCGGCGATCAGCATCAGCCAGTGGCGCACGTCGTTCTCGGGCAGCTTGTAGGCCAGGCGCCGGATCGCGCCGGAGACCCACTTCGGCGGCTGGGCCGTGCCGAAGATCGGCGTGATGCCCGGCCGCTCCGGCGAACAGAACACTTCGACGGTCTGTGCCTGCTGTACCGGCTGCCCCTGCGGCACGTGGATGAAGCGCGGCGGCATGCGCTCCATCGGGATGGCAGGACGGTTCTTGTGGTCGAGGTCCGAGCCCCAGCCCGGAATATGCTGCAGCTGTTCGCGGGGCGGACTGTGGCGGTCCAGGTCGTGGTCGAGCTGGCGCTCGTAGTCCACGTGCCCGTGGTGCTGCGGGTTGCGCCGCTGCTCGGCCAGATCGCGGCGGGCGATGTCGGTGTCCATGGCGGCTCCTTCAGTGGATGACGCTGCGCGCCAGCGCGCGTGCCGCGCCGGCGCCTGGGGGAATCAGCACGGTTTTGATGCAACCGTCGTACTTGCTCGA
>JAKOOD010000697.1 GCA_022701635.1 Burkholderiaceae bacterium
CTGCGGCGGAATGTTGTTGGCCTGGCGGATCACTTCCGGCGTGGTGTCGAACTTCGATGCCAGCGAGGCGATCGATTCCTTGGCCGAGGTGATCTTGTGCGTGGTCCAGGACGACAGCGCGTGGCCCCACTGCGCCAGGTTAACGTGGAACTTCTCGGCGTTTTCCTTGGGCAGCAGGATCTTGGTCGATTCGCCGGTGATCACCGGTTTCTTGAACTGCGGATTCAGGGCCTTGAATTCATCGACCGACATCTCCGCCAGCTGGGCCGCGACCGCCAGGTCGATGTCCGAGGTCTTGTCGACGGTGGTGAAGTAGGGCGTGTTGTCGATGGCCGGCAGGTTGACGCCATACTGGCCCGGGTTGGCGATGATGTTCTTGACCGCCTGCAGCTTGGGCACGTAGTTGCGGGTTTCCGCCGGCATCAGTTCGGCCAGGCTCTCGAAATCGGTCGGCTTGCCCTGCGCGCGGTTTTTCTGGATCGCTTTCTGAACATTGCCTTCGCCCCAGTTATAGGCGGCCAGGGCCAGCTGCCAGTCACCGAACATCGTGTACAGGCGCTGCAGGTAGGTCAGGGCGGCATCGGTCGAGGCCAGCACGCCGCGGCGCTCGTCCTTGAACATGTTCTGCTTCAGGTTGAAGTCGCGTCCGGTGCCCGGCACGAACTGCCAGATGCCGGCGGCATCGGCGGTCGACAGCGCCTGCGGATTGAAGGCGGATTCGATCACCGGCAACAGCGCCAGTTCGGTCGGCATGCCGCGCTTTTCCAGTTCCTGCACCACGTGGTACAGGTAGAGCGAGGCGCGCCCCGAGGTGCGCGCCAGGTAGTCCGGACGGCTGGCATACCATTGGGTATGCTTGGCAACCAGGGTATTGTCGACGTCGGGGATCGCGTAGCCGCTGCGGATGCGGGCCCACAGGTCGGGGTCCTTGTAGTCGTCGCCCTTGAGCGCCGATAGGGATTGCGGCAGGCCGGCCTTGGCCACGGCTGCGGAAGTCAGGGTGGAGCTGTTGCCGTTGGCGAGCGAACTCGGCGAGCTGTCGGCGGCGTGGCCGAGGACAGGGGCAAAGAGAAGCGCGATGGCAAGGGCTTGCGTAGTGCGGGTCGTTTCGTACATGGCTTTCCAGTGTTGCGTCCAGGAACGTCAGAACTGACGAGAGAAAACGGAGTGTACGGACCAGTTCGCGAGTCAGTCAAGAAATATGTCGGCGCGGTTACAAAAAATATTGACTACTATTTTTGATAACAAAATGTTTGATTTAATAATCCAAAGTGGGGGTATGCGCGATATTTCATAGGGGAATTTTGTTCATACACCGGGGTGTACTAAAAATTTCTCTGATAAAACTGCATTTGTTAAAACTGATTAAGTTGATATTTTTGTAACCGAGGTTCGCTTGCCGGGCCGGTTTGTACGGGCCTGGCTTACCCTTTCCAAGTTAGCCGTGATCGCCACCGCTTCTATGAGCGCACGCAAAGTCCGCGTACAATGCGCTCTCTGCGCCCCGTAGTTTTTGTATTTTTGGAAAGCAATCAGCATGAGCACTGCCAATCTCGACGCCGACATGAATGTTGACGATGAAGCCATCATTGGCGCCACCCGGCGCTGGCTCGAACGCGCCGTCATCGGCCTGAACCTGTGTCCGTTCGCGAAGGCGGTGGTTGTAAAGGAGCAGGTGCGCTACGTGGTCTCGCCCGCGCGCACCCCGGAAGAGCTGCTCGAAACCCTGATGGACGAGCTGCAGGACCTGGCCGACGCCGATCCCGAAAAGACCGACACGACCTTGCTGATCCACCCGTTCGTGCTGAACGATTTCCTGGATTTCAACGAGTTCCTGGATGTGGCCGATGCCGCGGTGGAAGACATGAGCCTGGACGGTGAGCTACAAGTGGCCAATTTCCATCCCGACTACCAGTTCGCCGATACCGACCCCAACGACATCTCGAACTACACCAACCGCGCCCCGTATCCGATCCTGCAGCTGCTGCGCGAAGACAGCATCGACCGCGCGGTGGAGGCGATCCCCGACGCCGAGGATATCTTCGAGAAGAACATCGAGACCATGGAAAAACTCGGCCACGAAGGATGGGACAAGCTCGATGTCGGCCCCGCGCGCTGAATTGCCCCCCTGCGCCCGGCAGCCGGAACGGCCGGACACGCCTTGTGTCGCGGTCTGCTCGACCACGTTCGACGAGATCTGCCGCGGCTGCGGCCGCACCGTGATCGAGGTGGCGCACTGGGTCGCGATGACGGCCGACCAGAAGGAGCTCGTCTGGCAGCGCATCCTGGCCCAGGGCTACCCGCGCCGCAATACCTGATGGCGCGCGAACCGGGGTCGGAGGCCGGTTTTTGGCAAGTTCCTCTTCGACATATCTATATAGAACTCCAATTCGGGGTCAGAGCACAATCGGCGCCGGAGTCGCGGATTCGGGGTCAAAGCACAACTCATTTTCTCGTGGCCTATAGACGATGCGGACGCATGTCGCGACCGAGCCAGAGGGAGACAGCCCAACGTTTAGGCTCCGGGCAATTTCTTTTCAAAGTGCTCTGACCCCGAATGTGCCGCGAAATCTGCTCTGACCCCGAATTGCCTGAATCAGAAGCTGCCGATGAAGTCGCGCTTGCCGATGTCCAGTCCGTTGTGGCGCAGGATCGCATAGGCGGTGCTGGCGTGGAAGTAGAACTGGGGCAGGGCATAGTGCAGCAGGTAGGGCAGCCCCTGGAGCTGGCGCTGGTTGGCGCCGGTGCCGACCGTTACCTCGCGCCCGGCACCGTCGTCGATCGCTTCGCGCGGCACGCTGTCGAGGAACGCCAGGGTCTTTTCCAGGCGCGCCTGCAGGCCGGCGAAATCGCGCTCGCTGTCCTCGAAGCGCGGCACCTCGATGCCGGCCAGGCGCGCCGCCGCGCCCTTGGCGAAATCGGTGGCCAGCTGTACCTGGCGCACCAGCGGGAACATGTCCGGGAACAGGCGTGCCTGCAACAGCGCGTCGTGATCGATCTTGCGCGCGTCCGCGTGGTTTTCCGCCTTCTCCAGGATCGCTGCGAGGCTGCCCAGCACCTGCCTGAATACCGGCACCGATGCCGTGTACATCGAAATTTCCATTATTCACTCCGTTAAAAGATTTTTTCATCATAACAAGCCTCGACGAGGCTTGCGCCACACAGATGTGCACGAGGCAGCGACAAGATGGTGACGTATTGCAACATTGTGTGCATAATCTGATTTTGCTTATCGATCGATCTGCCATCACAGCGCGGCCGCCCGGGTGGCCGGCTTGAAATCCATGTCCGTCACGGCCTTCCTCTCCCGAATTGCTCCCACGCGGCTGCTGGCCCGCTTTGGTGGCCTGTATGGCCGTTCGCTGTACGGCGCCTTGCTGCTGATGGCGCTTGGCGGTCTGGCGCTACCGGCTGCGCTCGGCGGCTACGTGCTGCTCGGCGTGCAGGAGCAGCAGGCGGCGCGCCGCGGCCTGCAGGAGGATTTGCAGCGCAATGCCGACATCCTGGCGCTGGGCATGCAGGAACCGCTGTGGAACATGAATGCCGATGCGGCGCGCTCGCTGGTCGACTCGCTGATGCGCGATCCGGCCGTGGTGCACGTGCACGTGCGCGCCCAGGGCGACACCGATTTCATCGACCGCCACGCGGCCGTCAGGCCGGCCGGCCGGTTGCTGCGCAGCGAGCGCGAAATCGTGGTGCGCGGCCAGACGATCGGCCGGGTGGCGGTCGAGATGGATGACAACCGCAGCCAGCAGGAGTTGCGCGCCAAGCAGTGGCGCTACGCGATGGTGCTGGCGGGCCAGATGGCGGTGTCGCTGCTGCTGTTCGTGTTGCTGCTGCAGCGCCGCCTGGTGGCGCCGCTGGGCACGCTGATGGGCTTTTCCGACAACCTGTCGCGCGGCCGCTTCGACACGCCGCTGGCGCTGGCCTCGCGCGACGAACTGGGCCGGCTCGGACGCCAGCTCGAGCGCATGCGCATCGCGATCGGCGAGCTGTTCGAGGACATCGGCCGGCGCGAAAAACGCTTTCGCAGTATCGTGACCCAGGTTCCCGGCGCGGTGTTCCGCGCGCGCCCCGACGGCGCCATCGATTTCGTCAGCGACGCCATCGACGACATCTGCGGCTACCCGGCCGCCATGTTCATCGACGCCGCCAGCGAATGCTGGTCCGACATCGTCAGCCCGGAAGACCGGCGCGCGCGGCGGCGCCAGGTCAAGGACGCGCTGGCGGCCGGGCGCTCCTACGAAGTCGAATACCGCATCGTCGACGCCGGCGGGGTCGAGCGCTGGGTGATGGAAAGCGGCCAGCCGGTCGACCTCGACGGCGACGGTGCCTACTGGATCGACGGCATCATCTCCGACATCAGCGAGCGCAAATACAACGAGATGCGCATCGAGGCCTTGCTGGCGGAACAGGGCGCGCTGCTCGACAACGTGGTGTTCGGCGTGGCCCACGTGCGCGAGCGCCGCATCGTCTCGGCCAACCGCCGCTTCGACGAACTGTTCGGCTACCCCGAGGGTGCACTGGTCGGCGATGCGGTCGCGGCGCTGTTCCCCAATGTCGAGTCCTACGAGCAGGAACTGGCGGCCAGCGCGCCGCTGTTGGTGGCGGGCCGGGATTACAGTGCCGAAATGCAGTTCCGGCGCCGCGACGGCAGCCTGTTCTGGGGCATGGTCAGCGGCCGCGTGCTCGATCCCGAACGACCGGATGCCGGCAGCATCTGGGTGTATGCCGACGCCAGCGAGCGGCGCCAGGCCGAGGATAAGCTGCGCCTGTCGGCCACGGTGCTGGAGCACATCGCCGACGGCGTGATGGTGATCGACACCGATGGCATGATCGTTGCCATCAACCCCGCCTACACCCGCATCACCGGCTACAGCGAGGCCGAAGCCGTGGGCCAGCACGCCAGCATCACGCGCGGCAGCGGCCACGGTGCCGAGTTCTACGAGGCCGTGTGGCGCGAGCTGGTCGACACCGGTTTCTGGCGCGGCGAAGTCCAGCGCATGCGCAAGAATGGCGAAACCTATATCGAGTGGGTCACCGTGTCGGCGGTGCGCAGCGAGAATGCCGGTCGCGACCAGGTGCTGCATTACGTGTGCGTGTTCTCGGACATCACCAAGGTCAAGGAATCGCAGGACCAGCTCGACCACCTGGCCCATCACGATGCGCTGACCGGCCTGCCCAACCGGCTGCTGTTCCACGACCGCCTGCAACATGCGCTGGCACACGCCGCCGTCGGCCGCCAGAGGGCGGGGCGCCAGCTGGCCGTGCTGTTCATCGACCTGGACCGCTTCAAGAACGTCAACGACACCCTCGGCCACCACGTCGGCGACGAACTGCTGAAGCAGGTGGCGGGCGCGCTGTCGGCCTGCCTGCGCGAGGGCGACACGCTGGCGCGCCTGGGCGGCGACGAATTCATCGTGCTGCTCGAGGATGCCGACGGCGAACGCGGCGCGCGCGCCGTGGCCGAGAAGCTGATGCGGCTGTTCGAGCGGCCGGTGATGGTGTCCGGCTACGAACTGTTCGTCACCGGCAGCGTCGGCATCAGCCTGTTCCCGCAGGACGCGCTGGATGCCAACATGCTGATCCGGAACGCCGATGTCGCCATGTACCAGGCCAAGGCGCGCGGACGCAACGGCTACCGCTTCTACGAGCCGTCGATGGACGGCGAGGGCGTCGAGCGCCTGCGCATGGAAGCGCTGCTGCGGCGCGCGATCGAGAAGGACGAGATCTGGCTGGCCTACCAGCCGCAGGTGGAGATCGGCAGCGGGCGCCTGATCGGGGTCGAGGCGCTGGTGCGCTGGAACAGTCCTGAGCTGGGGCAGGTGCCGCCGATCCGCTTCATCCCGCTGGCCGAGGACACCGGCTTCATCGCCCAGCTGGGTGCCTGGGTGCTGGAGCAAGCCTGCCGCCAGGTGGTGCGCTGGGAGCAGGCCGGCCTGCGCGTGCCGAAGGTGGCGGTGAACCTGTCGGGGCGCCAGTTCGACCGCGGCAGCGTGGCGTCGCAGGTAGCCCGCGCGCTGGCCGATACCGGCCTGGCGCCGCAGCGCCTGCAGCTCGAGGTGACCGAATCGGTGATCATGAATACCGGCGACGCCTTGCAATACATCAACGACCTGCACGCGATCGGTGTCGAGCTGGCGATCGACGATTTCGGCACCGGCTATTCGTCGCTGGCCTACCTGAAGCAGTTGCCGGTGCAGACGCTGAAGATCGACCGCAGCTTCATCGCCGACATCACCGGCGGCGCCGACAGCGACCCGAACGACGAGGCGATCGCGATCGCCATCATCCAGCTCGGCAAGAGCATGAACCTGGCAGTGGTGGCCGAAGGCGTCGAAATCCCGGCGCAGGCGGCATTCCTGCTGCAGCACGGGTGCAACCGGGCGCAGGGGTATTTATATAGCAAGCCGCTGGATGCGGGGCAATTGCTGGCGCAGTGGGGGCCGGCGGGCGCGCTGGACACCCTGCGCCTGGCCACCAGCTAAGACGTACTCTATTCTTGCGCGTTCGCCAACAGGATGCGCAGATTGCAATCGGCCTGCCACGTCCGCCGCTCGCCGCTGGAGCCGGCCAGGCGCGCCAGCTCGTCGTCGCCGAGCGCGGCCTGCGACACGATCAGGCGCTCGGCCACCTGCGGATCCGGCACCACGGTGCCGAAGAAGGCCACCGTATCGCCGTGCTGCAGCAGCAGGGTCGGGAAGTTGTCGACGTCGAGGTCGCCGACCACGTCGGCCTGGTCTTCGATGTCGATCCAGAGGAAGGTCTTGTCCGGGTGGCGCGCCGCCAGGCCGTCGAAGGCGGCACGGTAGGACGCGCAGGTACCGCACCAGGCGGCGCACAGGCAGGCGACGGTCCAGCCGCCGCCGGCGAGGGCGGCGCCGACCTCGGCGTGGTTATCGGACTCGAGGATGAGGGCTTGCATGGGCGGGATTTTACAACGGACGCGGCACCGCGGTCAGCCGCGTTCTTTTGCCGGCCCCGCCGGCGGGTTAAAATACGGGATGGCTATCATCCTTGCAATCGAAACCTCGTCCGAACTGGCCTCCTGCGCGTTAGTGAACAGCGACGGCACCGTACTGGCACGCGAATCCTCCGGCGTGCGCACCCATTCGCAATCCGTCCTGCCGATGGTGCAGGACCTGTTGCGCGAAGCCGGCATCAAGCTGGCCGACTGCGACGCGATCGCATTCGGCGCCGGTCCCGGCTCGTTCACCGGCGTGCGCACCGCCTGCGGCGTGGCCCAGGGCCTGGCCTTCGGTGCCGGCCTGCTGGTGCTGCCGCTGGTCACGCTGGAAGCGATGGCCGAAGCCTGCCGTGCCCGCACCGGCGCCAGCGACGTGCTGGCGGTGCTCGATGCGCGCATGAACGAAGTCTATTGGGCGCAGTACCGCTACCTCGACGGCGCCTGGACCACGGTGTGCGCGCCGGCCCTGTGCGCGCCCGGCGTGGTGGCGCCGCAGCCGGCCGCCGGCCTGGCCGCCTGCGGCAACGGCTTCGCCGCCTATCCGGAAGCGTTTGCCGGCAAGGATTTCGCCGTCGCGGCCCATGCCGACATCCTGCCGCACGCGCGCGAACTGGCAGTGCTGGGGCTACCTGCGCTGGCGCGCGGCGCGGCGGTGGCGGCCGACGCGGCGCAGCCGCTCTACCTGCGCAACAAGGTGGCCTATACCAGTGCCGAGCGCCAGGCGATCAATGCCGCCGCGGGTGCGGCTGCCGGCGCTGCTGCAACCGCACCCGCGGCCGGGGCGGGCGCTTGACGATGGCGGCGCAGGACACGATGGTCCGGCCGGGAGGCGACGCCGTCCACCTGGCGCTGCGGCCGATGGTGATGGACGACGTCGATGCCGTGGTTGCGCTCGAATGCAGCGTGTTCCCGCATCCGTGGAGCCGCGGCAATTTCGTCGATTCGCTGGCCAGCGGCTACGATGCCTGGGTGCTGCGTGGCCCGGACGATACAGCCGCCGGCGAATTGGCCGGTTATTTCCTGCTGATGTACGCGCTCGACGAAGCCCACCTGCTGGACGTGGCGGTGGCCGGCCCGCGCCACGGCACCGGCCTTGGGCGCTACCTGCTGGACCGCGTCGTGGCACGTGCCCGCGGCCTGCGCATGGCCTCGATCCTGCTCGAGGTGCGGCCGTCCAACGCGCGTGCGCTCCAGGTCTACCAGCGCTACGGGTTCGCCGAGATCGGACGGCGCAAAGGCTATTATCCCGCGCACGAAGGCCGGCGCGAGGATGCGATCGTGATGAGGTATATGCTATGAACGGATTCAGCGAACGCGATACCGTGTTCCTGGCCGAGATGGGGCTGGGGCCATTGTGGCGCCTGCGTGCCGCGCCGCTGCAGGCCGCTGCGGTGCAGCTCGACGAGGGCGACGTGCTGGTGGAGGAGGCGCCCGCAGTGCATGCGGATGCCGCGCCCGCCGCGCGTCCGCCCGCGGCCGAACTGCCGCCGGTAGTGGCACCCGTAGTGACGCCGCTAGTGACGCCGCCGGCCCCTGCGCCGGCATCCGACCAGGCCCGGTCCGACGCGGCCTCGGCCGCAGCGCCGCCCACGCGGCCGCCGCAAGCCGCACCTGGCGCGGAACCGGTGCGGCCGCCGCTGCCGCCGGCCCGGCCCGCGCCGGCCGAGGCGGCCCGTCCGCCGGCGCCGCCGGTCGCGCCATCGGCGCCCTCGTACCTGCCGCCGGGCCCGCGTCCGCTGCAGCCGGTCGCACAGACGGTTTCCGCGCTGGCGCCGGACGACAGCGCCTGGGACGATGCCGCGCTGCCGCTTGACGCGACGCCCGAGGAAATCGCGGCCATGGACTGGGACCAGCTGGGCATCGCGATCACCACCTGCCGCCGCTGCAGCGCCTGCCGCGACGGCCGGCCACCGGTCACCGGCACCGGCGCGCGCCAGGCGCGCTGGCTGGTGGCGGCCGGCGCCAGCACCGCGGTCGACGAAAAGGAACGCCTGCCGCTGGCCGGCGACCCGGGCAAGCTGCTGGACAACATGCTGCTGGCCGTCGGCATGTCGCGCCAGCAGGATGTCTACATCACCAACCTGATCAAGTGCCGGCCGCTGAGCCCGGCCGGCGCCGAGCGCGCCCCGAACGCCGAGGAAGCGGCGGCCTGCCGTCCTTATCTCGAACGCGAACTGGCCCTGACCGGGGCCGGCACCGTGATGACGCTGGGGCAGATCGCCGCCAACACCCTGCTGGGGCGGCCGCTGGCGGCGCCGCTGGCCGGGGTGCGCGGACAGGTCCATGCGCTGGACGCGGTGCCGGGCGAGGTCAAGCTGGTCGCCAGCCTGCATCCGGGCGAGTTGCTGCGGCGCGGCGCCGACAAGGCCCAGGCCTGGGCCGACCTGTGCCGGGCCAGGGCTGCCGGCGGAGCGTCCGGTGGACGCCCCGGCTGACAATTACCAGGCCTGTTTCGAGCGCCGCTGGGGCCACCTGCGGCGCGCCCGGGTGCGGGCGCTCGCCTGGCTGCTGGATGCCCCCGACCTGCTCGACGTCCACGATCCGCACTGGGAAGGGCGCATCGCCACGCTCGGACCGGTGACGCCGGAGACGGCATCCTGGCTGGCGGCGCTGGACGCCGATCCGGCGCGGCTCGACGCCGCCCTCGGCACCAAAATGATCACGCGGCTCGGCCTGTATGCCGAAAAGCTGATGGCCTTCTATTTCGCCGAGCAGGGCCGGCTGGTGGCGCATGGCCTGCAGGTGCGCGCCAGCCGCAACGACACTGTCGGCGAGTTCGACTTCCTGCTCGATGCCGGCCCGGACGGGGTCGAGCATATCGAGTTCGCGACCAAGTTCTACCTGCTGCAGGGCGACCAGAGCGGCAATCCGCATGCCGCCGAACTTGCCGCCTTCGACACCTTCGTCGGCCCCAACCTGGCCGACAGCCTGGGCCGCAAGATGCGCAAGGTGTTCGACCGCCAGCTGACGCTGGGATCGCATCCGGCCGCGCAGGCCATCCTGCCGCGTCCGGTGAAAGTAGCGCGCGCGCTGATCAAGGGTTGGCTGTTCTACCCGGCCGGCACGTATATGGGGATGAAAGGGATCGCGGCGCGCCACTGCCGCGGCTTCTGGTGCGCGGCGAGCGAGATCGGCATGCTCGACAGCGACCGCTTCCTGATCCTGCCGCGCCTGCAATGGCTGGCGCCGTTTCGCGCCCCGTCGGCCACCTGGATGCTGGACCGCAGCCAGCTGCAGGCCGAACTGGCCGACCATTTCGCGCACTACGACACCCCGGTGCTGGTCGCGCTGCTGCGCGAAGGGCAGGACAGCATCGTCGAAGTCGACCGCGGCTTCATCGTTCCCGACGATTGGCGCGAGCGCGCCGACGCCCGCCTGCACCCCTAAGCAAAAACAATTCGGGGTCAGAGCAGAATTCGGGCAATTCTGCTCTGACCCCGAATTAGGTTGAATCAGTGTTTGTGTTCGCCGATCAGGCGCAGCGAGTCGTGTTCGCGCTGGTTCTGGTGGTGGCGGCGCAGGACCAGCCAGCTGATGCCGGCCAGGAACAGGCCGAACAGGACGATGATGATGTTCAGGTCGAGATTCAGCGTGATCATCACCGCGTACAGCGCCGACATGGTCAGGATCGACAGGTTTTCGTTGAAGTTCTGCACCGCGATCGAATGGCCGGCGCTCATCAGCACGTAGCCGCGGTGCTGCAGCAGCGCGTTCATCGGTACCAGGAAGAAGCCGGACAGCAGGCCGATCAGCAGGAGCAGCGGGACCGCGATCGCGGTCGCATGCACCAGCGTCATGATGGTGACCACGAAGCCCATGGCGATGCCGAGCGGGATCACGGTCAACGCTTTCTTCAAAGGAATCATCTTGGCCGCCATCGCCGCGCCCACCGAGACGCCGATCGCGACCACGCCGATCAGGGTCGTGGCTTTATCGAGCGGCATGTGCAGCGAGCGCTCGGCCCATTTCAGCACGATCAGCTGGAGCGTCGCGCCGGCGCCCCAGAACAGGGTGGTCATTGCCAGCGAGACCTGGCCCAGCTTGTCCTTCCACAGCGTGGCCGAGCAGTTGGCGAAGTCGGCGATCAACTGCACCGGGTTGCGTTCCTGGTGCTCGTAGCGGGCGCCGGTGTCGGGAATACGCAGGTTGAAGATGGCGGCCACCACGTACACGGCGATCAGCACCGACAACTGGGCGTTGCCCGGCGTGTCCAGCAGCGGCACGCGGAAGCCCAGCAGCCAGCTGATGCCGGCCTGGCTGACCAGGGCGCCGCCCATCACGGTGCCGAGGATGATCGACAGCACCGTCAAGCCTTCCACCCAGGCATTGGCGACCACCAGTTTTTCGGGCGGCAGCAGTTCGGTCAGGATGCCGTACTTGGCCGGCGAATATACGGCGGCGCCGAAACCGACCACGGCGCACACGATCAGCGGATGCACGCCGAAGAAAATCAGCGAGCAGCCCAGCACCTTGATGAAATTGGCGATGAACATGACCCGGCCCTTGAGCCAGGCATCGGCGAAGGCGCCGACGAAGGGCGCCAGCAGCACGTAGAACAGCACGAACGAAAGCTTCAGCAGCGGCGTCAGCGAAGGCGGGGCTTTCATCGCCGTCAGCAGACCGATCGCGACGATGATCAGCGCGGAGTCTGCCAGCGACGAGAAAAACTGAGCCGCCATGATGGTGAAAAACCCACGTTTCATTCAAACCGTTCCAAAGACAAAGAGTGGGTTGCTTTATACCATGAAAGGCCGCCGCGCCCAAGAAATCGACAAGCCGGGTTGCCAGTGTCAGGAGTAGAATTCGGCACGTATCGTCCTTTTATTTTGCGGTTTCTGACCCCATCTGTATCCCATGCCACGTCCCCTCCACGCCATCATTCATCTCGACGCCATGCAGCGCAACCTGGACCGGGCGCGGACCTGTGCGCCCAGCGCCCGCATCTGGGCGGTGGTCAAGGCCAATGCCTACGGCCATGGCCTGGAACGCGGCATGCGCGGTTTCGCCCAGGCCGACGGCCTGGCCGTGATCGAGACCGAGAACGCGCTGCGCCTGCGCGAGCTGGGCTGGGTCAAGCCGATCCTGCTGCTGGAAGGGATCTTCGATGCGGCCGACATCCCGCTGCTGGCCGAGCACAATATCAACAGCACGGTGCACTGCATCGAGCAGGTCAAGATGCTGGAATACACCAGCCTGTACCGCCCGATCGACGTGCACCTGAAAATGAACACCGGCATGAACCGTCTCGGCTTCCGGCCCGACGCCTTCCGCGCCGCGTACGCCCGCCTGCGCGCGATCCGCGGCATCCGCGGCATCACGCTGATGACCCATTTCGCCAATTCGGACGAGCTCGAGCATCCGCGCCTGTCGATCGCCGAGCAGGTGCGCCGCTTCCATGAAGGCGCCGACGGCCTGGCGGGCGAGCGCAGCCTGTCGAATTCCGGCGGCGTGCTGCACCAGGCGGCGCTGCTCGGCGCCG
>JAKOOD010000706.1 GCA_022701635.1 Burkholderiaceae bacterium
TCGATGTCGCCCAGCTGGCGCATGCAACCCATGAATTCCGTGCCGAAGCGCTCGCGCAGCCATTTCCTGGCGACGGCGCCGGCGCCGACCACCGGCGCGGTCAGGCGCGCCGAGGAGCGCCCGCCGCCGCGCGGATCGCGCACGCCGTACTTGTGCCAGTAGGTGTAGTCGGCATGGCCGGGACGGAAGGTCTCGGCGATGTTGCCGTAGTCCTTGCTGCGCTGGTCTTCGTTCTGGATCAGCAGCGCGATCGGGGTGCCGGTGGTGACGCCCTGGTAGACGCCGGACAGGATCTGCACGCGGTCGGCTTCCTGGCGCTGGGTCACGTGGCGCGAGGTGCCCGGCTTGCGGCGGTCGAGCTCGGGCTGGATGTCGGCCTCGGACAGGGCCAGTCCCGGCGGGCAGCCGTCGATCACGCAGCCGATGGCCGGACCGTGCGACTCGCCGAAAGTGGTGACTGAAAACAGCTTGCCAAATGTGTTGCCGGACATAGAGAGGGACGCTTGTTCGAATGGAACAAAAGATTCTACCAGCACCGCGCCCTTTGGGCGACCTCCAGGTGCGGCCGGCCGCGACATGATGCCGCCGACTTGTTTCCAAGGAGAATTTTTTCCTGCGTGATGGTCATTGCATATATACTAGGTTCAACTTCACGACCGGCGCCGCGACCGCGCCGCCGCCGTCGCCGATCCAATACGAGCATCTGGAGAAGCAGCAATGCCAGCATCGATTCCGCCCCCGGGCCCCGTACCGGACGACGAGCTCGTGTTCGTCGCCGAGACGCCGGCCGCTTCCGGCGGGACCGGGCACGCCGGCGCACCGGCCGTGCACGCCACCGGCGCCTGGCGTGTCATGATCGTCGACGACGACGCCGACGTCCATTCGACCACCACCTTCGCCTTGTCCAGCCTCGAAGTGCTGGGCCGGCCGCTGCATTTCGTGCACGCCTATTCGAACCAGGAAGCGCAGCGCCTGCTGGCGCAGGAGCGCGACCTCGCCGCCAACCTGGCCGTGGTGCTGCTCGACGTCGTCATGGAACAGGCCGACGCCGGCCTGCACCTGGTGCGCCACATCCGCGAGACGCTCGGCATGCGCGACGTGCGCATCATCCTGCGCACCGGGCAGCCCGGCTACGTGCCCGAGATGGACGCGATCCGCGGCTACGACATCAACGATTACCGCACCAAGTCCGAACTGACGCGCACCAAACTGTATACCAGCGTGGCGGCGGCCGTCCGCGCCTACGAGCAGTTGCGCGCGCTCGAGGACAGCCGCGCCGGCCTGGCGCGCGTGGTGCGCGCCAACGCCGAGCTGATGGCCCTGCACACCACCGACGCGCTGGCCGCCGGCATCCTGCGCGAAGCCGCGCTGCTGCTCGGGCAACCCGCCAACGGCCTGCTGTGCGCCTGCCCGCCGGCGGCGCGCGTGCGCGACTGGACCGTGCTGGCGGCCAGCGGCGTCTGTGCCGCCGCCGCGGGCGGCGCCGGCGCCGCCATCCCGGCCGTCGCCAGCGCCACCATCGCGGATGCGCTGGCCGAACGGCGCAACATCTACCTGCCGGATTGCGTGGCACTGTACTTCCGCGGCAATGCCGGCTACGGCTTCGCGGCCTGGCTGACGCTGGCGCGCCCGGTCGACGACCTGCGCCGCAGCCTGCTCGATCTGTTCGCCAGCAGCATCGCGGTGGCGCTCGACAACGTGGCGCTGATGACGGCGCTGCAGCGCGCCGCCTTCCACGACGCCCTCACCGGCCTGCCCAACCGCACGCGCCTGGTGGAACTGGTCGACGAGCGCCTCGCGGCGGCAGCCGACACCACGCTGTGCATGGTCGACATCGACCACTTCGCCGAGACCAACGACGCCCTCGGCCACCAGTTCGGCGACGCCTTGCTGGTGGCGGTGGCGCAGCGCCTCGGCGCCCATCTCGACGCCCGCCTCCAGCAGTGCCCGAGCCCGAACCCGGGCGCGGGGCCGCACCGCGGCCTGACGCTGGCGCGCATCGGCAGCGACGTGTTCTGCGTGCTCGGACGCGACGACGAGGTCGACCCGGTCGCGCTGCATGCGCTGTTCGACGAACCGTTCTCGATCGACGGCCAGGACGTGCAGGTGTCCGGCACGCTCGGGCTGGTGCGCCTGCGCGAGCACGACGGCAGCGGCGCCGACGCGCTGAAGGATGCCGACATCGCCCTGAAGCGCGCCAAGAGCCAGCGCCGCGGCGGCCACTTCTATTTCTCGCGCGGGATGGGGGTCGAGATCCGCGAGCGGGTGCGCCTGATGCACGCGCTGCGCGGCGGCTTCGCGCGCGGCCAGCTGTTCCTGGCCTACCAGCCGCAGGTCGAGCTGGACGGACGCCGCGCCTTCGGCGCCGAAGCCCTGCTGCGCTGGCGCCTCGAGGACGGCAGCAGCGTGCCGCCCGACCGCTTCATTCCGATCGCCGAGTACTCCGGGCTGATCATCGAGATCGGCGAATGGGTGCTGCGCGAAGCCTGCTTCGAGCTGATGCGCCTGCGCGCGGCCGGCCACCTCGACTTCACGATGTCGGTCAACGTCTCGCAGGTCCAGTTCCGCCATCCGCACTTCCTGGAGATGCTGTCGCGCGCCCTGCAGGACACCGGCGCGCCGCCGGAACGGATCGAGCTGGAGATCACGGAATCGATGGCGATGGAAGAACCGGACGTGCTGATCGAACGCCTGGCCCAGATCAAGCGCACCGGCGTCTCGATCGCGATCGACGACTTCGGTACCGGCTTCTCGTCGCTGTCCTACCTGCAGCGGCTGCAGGTCGACCGCCTGAAGATCGACCGCACCTTCGTCTCGGAAATCACGGACGCGGCGCGCGGCAGCAGCATCGCCGAGATGGTGATCGAACTGGGACGCAACCTGGGACTGTCGATCATTGCCGAGGGCGTCGAGGACGAACGCCAGGCGCAGATCCTGCAGTCGCTCGGCTGCCCGCTGGCGCAGGGCTACCTGTTCGCGCGGCCGCTGACGCCGGAGCAGCTGATCGCGTGGCTGGGGGCAGCGGGTTGACGCAGGCTTTACTCTCACCTGCGGCGCAAGCCCGTCGCCCCCGCGAAGGCGCGGGCCCAAGTCAGTAGCGTAACGACAGCTTGCGCCATTGGCCGATCAAACAAACTTGGGTTCCCGCCTGCGCGGGAACGACGTCATTCAGCGCATGCACTGCAATCAATGCATACTGCGGCGCGATCAATCCTCGGCGTTCTGCTCCGCCGGCCAGTCGCGGATGTACGCCTTCAGCATGCGGTTCTCGAAACTCTGCGCCTCCAGCACCGCCCTGGCCACGTCGTAGAACGAAATCACGCCCAGCAGCGTGCGGGCATTCATGACCGGCAGGTAGCGCGCGTGCTTTTCCAGCATGATGCGGCGCACCTCGTTGACGTCGGTGTCCGGCGTGACCGTGATCGGGCTGTCGTCCATGTGCTTGCGCACGGTGCCGGCGCCGGCGATCGAGCCGCCGTTGGCGTGCACCGCCTTGATCAC
>JAKOOD010000712.1 GCA_022701635.1 Burkholderiaceae bacterium
GGCTGGGTGCTCGACTGGCACGACGAGTTCGACGGCCCCGCGCTCGACCATGGCAAATGGGTCGAGGAGACCGGCGATCCGAAGAACGGCAACGACGAAAAGCAGTTCTACACCGCGCGCCCGGACAACCTGCGCATCGACAACGGCATGCTGGTGATCGAAGCGCGCCGCGAAGACATGGGCGGCATGGCCTATACCTCGGCGCGCATCAAGACCCAGGACCTGGTCGAGCGCACCCACGGCCGCTACGAAGCGCGCATCAAGATCCCGCGTGGGCAGGGTATCTGGCCGGCGTTCTGGCTGCTCGGGGCCGACTGCCGCGCCGTCAAGTGGCCGCGCTGCGGCGAGATCGACATCATGGAAAACATCGGCAAGGAGCCGAACCTGGTGCATGGCACGCTGCACGGCCCGGGCTACTCCGGCGCCCAGGGCCCGGGACGTGCGCAGGCGCTCGAGAAGGGCGCCTACGCCGACGACTTCCACGTGTTCGCGCTCGAATGGGAGCCGGGCGTGATCCGCTGGTACCGCGACGGCATGCTGTACCACACCGAGCGCCCGGACTCGGTCGGCGGCGACTGGGTGTTCGAGCGCCCCTTCTTCGTGATCCTCAACCTGGCCGTCGGTGGATTCTGGCCCGGGTATCCGGACGCCGCCACGCCGCTGCCGCAGCGCATGCTGGTCGACTACGTGCGGGTCTACCGGCGCGCGCGCTGAACCGGGGTGCAGGGCGCCGCCCGCCGTGGCATCATGGCGCCCTATGAAAACAAGACAACGACTCGGGGCGGCGCTGGCCTGCCTGCCACTGGCCTTGCTGGCGGCCTGCAGCACCCAGATGCGCCCGGCGCGCACGCTGGCCGACAACGAGATCCAGCGCGTCATGCGGCGCGAGGGCGTACAGGGGCTGGCCTTCGCCACCATCGCCGGCGGCAAGGTGGACAAGGTGCGCGTGTTCGGCCAGCGCAACGCGGCGCTGGGCCAGCCGCTGGCGCCGGACACCATCATGTACGGCGCCTCGCTGGCCAAGACCGCCTTCGCCTACCTGGTGCTGCAGCTGGCCGACGAAGGCAGGATCGACCTCGATGCCCCGCTGCCGCGCTTGCTGCCGCGCCCGCTGCCGTTCTACCGCGAGCGCCAGTTCGACTACGCCGACCTGGCCGACGAACCGCGCTGGAAGAGCATCACCCCGCGCATGCTGCTGATGCATTCGGCCGGCTTCGCCAACTTTCGCTGGCTGGAACCGGACGAGCGCCTGCGCATCCACTTCGAGCCGGGCACCCGCTACGCCTATTCCGGCGAAGGCTACCTGCTGCTGCAGATGGTGCTGGAAGCCGGCCTCGGTCTGGACGTCGGCTACGAGATGCAGCGGCGCGTGTTCGACCGCTTCGGCATGACCCGCACCAGCATGCGCTGGCGCCCCGAGTTTTCCGAGAACGCGGCCGAGGGCTATGCCTTCGACGGTGTGGTCCACCCGCATGAGCGGCGCTACCGGGTGCGCGTGGCCGGCTCGATGGACACCACCATCGCCGACCAGGCGAAGCTGTGGGCCGGCATCATGCGCGGCGAGGGCTTGAGTCCGGACAGCCGCGCGGCGCTGGTCAAGGGCTGGCTGCCGATCACCTCGAAGCACCAGTTCCCGACCCTCGACGGCGAGGCGGCAGTGGCCTGGCCGCAGGGGCTGGCCGCGGGACTCGGCGTGGTGAGCTTCAGGGACCGTAGCGGCCAGGCCTGGTTCAAGGGCGGCCACGACGAGTGGACCGCCAACATGGCGCTGTGCCTGGAACAGGGCCAGCGCTGCGTCGTGTTTCTTTCCAACGACGTCCGCGCCGCGCAGCTGTATCCGGAACTGGTGCGCCTGGCGCTGGGCGAGACCGACATGCCATGGTCGTGGGAATACAGCGATTACAGCACGCCATGACGCATGTGCCATCACCGCAAACGATTGCATTGGCATGCCTCGCTGATCTGACGAAATTGACGAGTCAACCAAGGTGAAAATTGTGATTTTCCTCACAAAAGTTCCCCAAAATGCAGCATGAATCGACTGGACTCATGGCTTGTTCATCCGTCGCTACCAAGATGTCCGACTCCACTGCCGAATCCGTTGCGCTGCCCCATGATCCGGGTGTCGTGCCCAGTACGCTGCATTTTCCCGTGGTCGGCATCGGCGCTTCCGCCGGTGGCCTGCCGGCGCTGCAGACGATGTTCGAGAACATGCCGGCGGTTAATGAGATGGCCTTCGTGGTCATCCTGCACCTGTCGCCCAAGCATCCCAGCTCGGCGGCGGCGATCCTGCAGCGCGCCACGCGCATGCCGGTGGTGCAGGTCACCTCCGAGGTCCACATCCAGCCCGGCCACGTGTATGTGATCGCGCCCAACCAGCAGATGTCCATGATGGACGGGCTGCTGGAGGTCGGCGAACTGGAGCGTCCGCGCGGCCAGCACGTGGCGATCGACCTGTTCTTCCGCACCCTGGCCGCGGTGCACCGCGAGCGCGCCATCGCGATCGTCCTGTCGGGCACCGGTTCCGATGGCGCGGTCGGCATCGCGCGCGTCAAGGAGCAGGGCGGCGTGACCATTGCCCAGGCGCCGGCCGACGCCGAGCACGACGGCATGCCGTCGGCGGCGATCCGTACCGGCGCGGTCGACTTCGTGCTGCCGGTGAGCGACATGCCGCAGAAGCTGATCGAGCTGTGGGACAACGCCAAGACCATCCAGCTACCGATGCAGGGCGACGAGGACATCGGCCAGGTCGACCGGCCGCCCACCGAACAGGACGTGGCCGAGGCCGAGCGCGCGCTGCAGGACGTGATCGGCATGCTGCTGAGCCATACCGGGCACGACTTCCGCCACTACAAGCGCGCCACGGTGCTGCGCCGCATCGAGCGGCGCATGCAGGTACGCCAGGCGCATACGCTGCCCGAATACCGCGACTTGCTCGAGGCCGACGCCAGCGAGCACAAGTCGCTGCTCGACGACATGTTGATCGGGGTCACCAATTTCTTCCGCGACCGCGAGGCCTTCGAGGCGCTCGAGCGCGAGGTGGTGCCCGATCTGTTCAAGGACAAGGGGCCGGGCGACGAGGTACGCGCCTGGGTCGCGGCCTGTTCCAGCGGCGAGGAAGCGTATTCGATGGCCATGCTGCTGGCCGACCAGGCCGCGCAGATGGAGCACCCGCCGGCGTTCCAGGTGTTCGCCTCGGACATCGACGACCGCGCGATCGACGCCGCGCGCTCGGGCAACTTCCCGGCCTCGATCATGACCGACGTGGCGCCGTCGCGCCTGCGCCAGTATTTCACCAAGGAAGACGACCGCTACCGCATCCGCAAGCCGCTGCGCGACCGCATCCTGTTCGCCTCGCACAACCTGCTGCGCGACCCGCCGTTCTCGCGGCTCGACCTGGTGTCCTGCCGCAACCTGTTGATCTACCTGAACCGCGACGTCCAGGTACGCGTGCTGCAGACCTTCCATTTCGCGCTGAAACCGGGCGGCTACCTGTTCCTGGGCACCTCGGAGTCGGCCGAATCGGTGTCCGAATACTTCGTCCCGGTCGACAAGAAGAACCGCATCTACCGCGCCCGCACCGACAATCGTCCGGCGCACCACCAGAACCCGTCGTCGGCGGTGTACGGCACGCGCCTGCCCGAAGTCAGCCGTCCCAAGCTGCCGGGCAAGCGCCAGTTCTCGTACGCCGAGCTGCACCAGCGTGCGCTGGCCCAGAGCGCGCCGCCCTCGGCGGTGCTCGATGGCGAGGGCAATATCGTGCACATGTCCGAGCAGGCCGGGCGCTTCCTGCGCATGGGCGGCGGCGAACCGTCGCGCAACGTGCTGTCGCTGGTGCTGCCGGAACTGCGCCTCG
>JAKOOD010000714.1 GCA_022701635.1 Burkholderiaceae bacterium
ACGAACACCGCGGGCTGGCGCGACGCACGCTGGCGCGGCTGCCGGCGCTGTTCGACGGCGCCGGCGCCGTCGTGGTCGAGCATTCGGGCGTCGACCGCGCCCGCGACAGCGCCGCCGTCTACACCGGGGCACTGCTGCAGGCCAGACCGGCATTGGCGCCGCGTCTGCAGGATGGCGGCGCCAACCGCTACACCCTGTACTTCCACAAGCTGAATGCCAAAACCGACGGCAGCGCCCAGGAAGGCTGGCGCCGCGACGTGTTCCGGGCCAGCGCCGCCTACCAGGCCTACCTCGACAGCCCTGTCCTGGCCGCCAAACTCGAGGCGATCGATGCCGATCCACGCCTGGAACCGGCCGCGCACGCGGTGCTGGCGCGCCTGTTCCGTCCCGCTTTCCTGGAGCGCCTGGCGCGCGGCGACATCCAGGCGGCCAACACCGGCAGCTTCGACTTCGCGACCGCCGACGGCAGCTTCAAGACCACGGTCAAAGGCGACGGCAAGACCGTCATCGCCGGCGCCAAGGACGCCCTGGAAGCGCTGTCGGATGCGCACGACATCGCCCCCGGCTTGGCACGCGAACTGGGCGGCGACCCGGGCCGCGACTTCGGCGCCTACCTGCCGCCCGCACAGGCGCGCCTGCTGTCCAGCCTGAAGCAGGCCGAGGATTTCTACGAAAAGGGGCCGGGGATCCGCGAGCAGGACGGCGTGACCTGGCGCATGGCCACCGGGCTGGTCGCCGAACTGTTCCGCGAAGCCGGCGCCGATGCGCCGCTGGCCCACCTGCGCTTCACCCATGCCGAGATCATGCTGCCTTTGGCGGCGGCCCTGGGCCTGCCCGGCACATCCGAACCCCTGCCGCAGTCGACGCCCTTCAGCGAGCAGGCCAGCCGCTGGCGCAGCGCCGAGGTCGCACCCTACACCGCCAACCTGCAGTGGGACAGCTACCGCCATCCGGATGGACGGCGCATCGTGCGCATGCTGTGGAACGAGGCCGAAACCGGCTTCAAGCCGGCCTGCGACGGCGCCCGCATCGCGCCCGGCAGCCATTTCTACGATGTCGGCCGCTTGCGGGCGTGCTACGGCCAGCAGTGACGGCGCCGCCGCCGGGCGTGTGGCGAGCTAAGCGTCATCATCTTCATCATTTGAAAACGGTGAGGGCTGCGCCTGGGCGCGTGGAAATTGCCACTAGTACATGCAGTGCGCTCAAATTCGGTAAAGCAATGGTACGATGTAATTTTTACAATGCCACGCCATGCTCAGCCAACCCTCTCCTTCCGGCGCCGATGAAGCCGACGACCTGCGCGCGCAACTAGACAGCCTGGCAGGACAAGCGCCCGCCGCGGCCCTGCAGCGCCTGATCGCGGCCGGCGCCGACCGCCTGCCCCTGCCCGGCTACGGCGCGACGCTGGCGCGCTGGCGTGCGCTGGCCGCCGTCGGCGCGCGCGACCTGAGCCTGGCCAAGCTGTTCGAAGGCCATACCGACGCCCTGGCCATCCTGCACGAAGCCGGCGCCGGGCGCGGCGGCGATGGGGCGGCCTGGGGCACCTGGTGCGCGGAACCGCCCGACGCCCGCCTGCGCCTCGAGCCGGCGCCGGACGGCGGCTTCGTGCTGCACGGCCGCAAGGCCTGGTGCTCGGGCGCGCGCAGCGTATCCCATGCGGTGGTCAGCTGCTGGAACCGGGACGGCGAGCCGATGCTGGCCGCGGTCGAGCTGCGCCAGGCCGGCGTGCGCATGACGGACGATGGCTGGCAAGCGGTCGGGATGCGCGATTCCGCGAGCTTCGACGTCCACTTCGAGAATGTCGCCGCGGTGCCGCTCGGCGGCCCGAATTTCTACGTGCGGCGCGCCGGATTCTGGCATGGCGGCGCCGGCGTCGCCGCCTGCTGGTTCGGCGCGGCCGGTGCGCTGGCCGATGCCTTGTCGGTGGCGCTGCATGCGCGTTCGGGCGCGCAACCCGATCCGCACCGCCTGGCCGGACTCGGCGACGTCGCGGTCGCCCTGCAGGGCGCTGCCGCCCTGATGCGCGAGACCGCCGCGGCGATCGACCGCGCCCCGATGGATGACGCCATGGCGGCGGCCATGTCGGTGCGCCTGAGCGTCGAAGCGGCGGCCAACGTCACGCTGGGTGCGGTCGGCCGCGCGCTCGGACCGGGTCCGATGTGCAAGGACGCGGCCATGGCGCGCCGCTTTGCCGACCTGCCGGTCTTCATGCGCCAGAGCCATGCCGAGCGCGACCAGGAAGCGCTCGGGCGCCGCCTGGCCGAAACCATGGAGCAGCCATGGACGCTGTGACGCACGACCGTACGATCCACGGCGACGGCACCGCCGCCGGGGCCTGGCACGAGGATGCCGCGCTGGCCGCCGTGCCACCGAGCGATGCGCGGGCGCTGGTGCCGCCCGGCGCGCGCCTGGTGATCGTGGCGCCGCATCCGGACGACGAGATCCTCGCCTGCGGCGGCCTGCTGCAGCTGCTGGCACCTGGCGCCCGGCCGCCCTTGCTGGTCGCGGTGACCGACGGCGAGGGCAGCCATCCCGGCTCCGCCGCCTGGCCGCCCGAACGGCTGCGTGCCGAGCGTCCGCACGAGACGCTGGCGGCGCTCGACTGCCTCGGCATCGACCGGCCGTCGCTGCTGCGCTGCGGTATCGCCGACGGCGGCGTGCGCGCGCGCGAAGCCGCGCTGGCGCAGCGGCTCACCAACCTGCTGGGGCCGGACGACGTCGTGGTCACCACCTGGCGCTACGACGGCCATCCCGACCACGAAGCCACGGCGCGTGCCTGCGCCGCGGCCGCGGCGGTGCACGGCGCGCGCCTGCTGGAAGTGCCGATCTGGGGCTGGCACTGGAGCACGCCGGCCGACGGCGCCATGCCGCTGGCGCTTGCGCGCAAGCTGCCCTTGCCGGACGCGGTGCTGGCGCGCAAGCGCGCCGCCATGGCCTGTTTCCAGAGCCAGGTCCTGCCCGATGCCAGCCGCGCCGCCGAACCGGTGGTGCCGGCGCACGCGCTGGACCGGATCCTGATGCCTTTTGAATTGTATTTCCATGAACCTGCACGACCATTTTGAATCGCTGTACGCGGCCGACGAGGATCCGTGGGACGTACGTACCACCTGGTACGAACGGCGCAAGCGCGCCATCCTGCTGGCCAGCCTGGGCCAGGCACGCTACCGCAGCGCCTTCGAGCCGGGCTGCGGCAACGGCGAGATGAGCGCCGCGCTGGCGCCGCGCTGCGAGCGCCTGCTGGCCTGCGACGGCGCCGCCAGCGCGGTGGCGGCCGCGCGGCGCCGCCTGCACGGCGCGGCGCCGCAGGCCGTGCGCATCGAGCAGCGCAGCCTGCCCGCGCAATGGCCGGTGGATGAACGCTTCGACCTGGTCGTCATCAGCGAACTGGCGTACTACTTCGACGCCGCGGTCCTGCAAGACCTGCTGGCGCGCACCCACGCCATGCTGGACGCCGGCGGCGAACTGGTGATGTGCCATTACCTGCACGATTTCGACGACCGCATGAGCGCCACGGCGGACGCCCACGCGCTGCCCGGCCGCCTGCCAGGCATGGTGCGCACCGTGCGCCACCTCGACCAGGATTTCCTGATCGAGACCTGGCAGCGGAGCGCATCATGATCGGCATCGCGGTACCGGCCCACAACGAGGAAGCCGTGCTCGGCACCTGCCTGGCGGCGCTGCTGGCCGCCGCCCGCGAT
Organism: Burkholderiaceae bacterium; assembly: GCA_022701635.1. Lineage (GTDB taxonomy): Bacteria > Pseudomonadota > Gammaproteobacteria > Burkholderiales > Burkholderiaceae_D > Telluria > Telluria phyllosphaerae. Next base: position 3,699 of record JAKOOD010000714.1, read on the forward strand.
CCCGGCCTGGGTGGCGAAGCGGTGGCGGTGCTGATCGTACTGGATGCCTGCGACGACGATTCGGACGGCGTGGTGCGGCGCCACCGTCCGCTGTTCGCCGCGGCCGGCGTGACGCTGGACAGCATCGCCGTCGACGAACGCCGCGTCGGCGCCGCGCGCGCCGCCGGCGCCTGCCGCCTGCTGTCCCTGGGTGCGCGCTGGCTGGCGTTCACCGACGCCGATACGCGCGTGACGCCGCAGTGGCTGGCCGCGCAGCTGGCGCTCGACGTCGACGTGGTATGCGGCTCGGTGGCGGTCGACGACTGGTCGCCGCACGGCGACCGCGCCGATGCGCTGCGTGCCCACTTCGACGGCTTTTACCAGGACCGCGAAGGGCACCGCCACATCCACGGCGCCAACCTCGGGGTCGATGCCACGGCCTACCGGGCGGCGGGCGGATTCGAGGCGGTGTCCTGCCACGAGGACGTGTTGCTGGTCAAGGCACTCGAGCGGATCGGCGCGCGTTTCGCCTGGAGCGCGCGGCCGCGCGTCTTCACCAGCGCGCGCCGCGACGCGCGCGCGCGCGACGGCTTCGGCGATACCTTGCTGAGGATGCTGGACAGCCCGCTGTCCTGATGGCGGCGCCGGGCCCGGCGCCGATCCTGTATCGTGACTGGCAAAGAACAAGCTTTCCAGGCGAACGACCATGAAGCGAAAAGCCCATCCGGCGCAGGCATCGACGGCCCAGCTCCAGCTCCCGCTCGGCCCGCAAGAAGCCGCCCACGACCTGTCTTATTACATCGGCCTCGGCAAGGTCTTCGCGACTTACCACAAGCGCTGGCCGACAGCCGAGGCGACCCGCGAAGAATTCCGGGCGGCGCGCGTCCACGACTACGACGGCGGGCGCATCGACCGCGAGCTGCGTTTCCCGGCGCCGGCCCTCGAGGCCGATCCGGCCTACCGCGTGCTGCGCGAGCGCTGCCTGGCCGACGGCCTGGGCGACGGCGTCACCCTGGCCACCCTCGATCCGCGCTATCGCACGGTGCTGAGCGACCATGCCATCGCCGAGCTGTTCGCCTCCCTGGTGCTGCCGCGTCCCGACAGCCCGGGCGCGGTGCGCTATGCGACCGGCGTGCCGGCGCATGGCCCCGGCGAACTGTCCCTGCACGTCGGCGACGCGATACGCACGCGGGCGCTCGGGCTGGCGGACCTGGATCCCGGCGACGTGCGGGTATGCGCCGCCGGCTTCCCGGTGCGGGTGCGGGCCGAGGCGGAGCTCACGGACTTCATCGACCGCGTCGGCATCTGCGGCCCGGCGGTCGTCGACCACCTGGCCGACGACTACCTGCTCGAAGCCGGCGACGACGGCAGGCTGTTCCTGAGGTGCCGGGTCCA
>JAKOOD010000715.1 GCA_022701635.1 Burkholderiaceae bacterium
CCGGATTGATCGGCTCGCCGACGGTGCCCAGCAGGCGCAGGCTCGACAAGTCGAAGCTCTTCGGATGCACTTTCTCGTCCGCGTTGGAGGCCTTGATCAGCGAACGGATCGCGGTCGGCGCGGTGTAAAAGATGCTGACCTTATTCTTGGCGATGGTGCCCCAGAAGCGGCCGGCGTGCGGGTAAGTCGGCACGCCCTCGAAGATCACCTGGGTGGCGCCCACCGCGGTCGGGCCGTAGGCGATGTAGGTGTGGCCGGTGACCCAGCCGATGTCGGCGGTGCACCAGTAGACGTCGCTCGGCTTGATGTCGAACGACCATTTCATGGTCAGCGCGGCCCACAGCAGGTAGCCGCCGGTGCTGTGCTGGACGCCCTTGGGCGTGCCGGTCGAGCCCGAGGTGTAGAGGATAAACAGCGGGTGCTCGGCGTCGACCCATTCCGGCTCGCACTGCGCCGGCTGGCCGTCGACCAAGTCGTGCAGCCACAGGTCGCGGCCCTCCTGGAAGTGGATGTTGCCGCCGGTGCGCTGGTAGACGATGACGTCCTTGATGGTGTCGCAGCCACCCATGGCTAGCGCTTCGTCGACGATGGCTTTCAGGGGCAGCGATTTGCCGCCGCGCTGCTGCTCGTCGGCGGTGATGATGGCGACCGCGCCGGCGTCGATCACGCGTTCCTGCAGCGACTTGGCCGAGAAGCCGCCGAACACCACCGAATGGGTGGCACCGATGCGGGCGCAGGCCTGCATCGCGGCGACGCCTTCGATCGACATCGACATGTAGATGACGACGCGGTCGCCCTTCTTGATGCCGCGCGCCTTGAGGCCGTTGGCGAACTTGCAGACGCGCTCGTGCAGCTCGCGGTAGCTGGCGCGGGTGACGCTGCCGTCGTCGGCTTCGAAGATGATCGCGGTCTTGTCGGCGTTGCCGTTCTCGAGGTTGCGGTCGAGGCAGTTGTACGAGGCGTTCAGCTTGCCGTCGGCGAACCATTTGTAGAACGGCGCATCCGACTCGTCCAGGGTTTGCGTGAACGGCGTCTGCCAGGCCAGGTTCTCGCGCGCGAGGCGGGCCCAGAAGCCTTCGTAGTCGTTGGCGGCTTCGTCGCAGAGTTGTTGGTAGGCGTCCATCCCGGAGATGGCGGCATTGGCGGCGAAGTCGGCGGGCGGGTTGAAGACGCGCTGTTCGTTGAGTGCGCCCTGCTCCTGATTGGTCTCGATTTCGTTCTGGGCCATACTAGTCTCCATAGTAGTAGTTTTGCACAATACCTTAGGCGGACTCGCTTACTGAGCGCTTACAGCGCTCCAGGGCGGTGCACCCGCTGGCATCCCTCCGTCCGATTCTACCAACCTTTGTGCATCGCGGAAGACAAGCCAGCAATCGCGTACGGGTGTAGAATGTTCAGCTGTCTTGACCGATGCCCGCGTCACAAGCTCCACCAACCGGCTCCCATTACAGATCAGATGCTCGAATCGCACTCCCCCTCCGCAGCAAAAAAACGCAGCGCCCTCGCCAATTTCATGTTCGCCAGCCGCTGGCTGCAACTGCCCCTGTATCTCGGCCTGATCCTGGCCCAGTGCGTCTACGTATTCCATTTCTGGGTCGAGCTGAAGGACCTGGTGCTGGCCGCCATGGGCAACGAGGACGCCCTGCAGCACATCATCCAGGCCGTGGCCGTGCCCAACGCGCCGCCGCCGACCAAGCTCAACGAAACCACCATCATGCTGGTGGTGCTCGGCCTGATCGACGTGGTGATGATCTCGAACCTCCTGATCATGGTGATCGTGGGCGGCTACGAAACCTTCGTGTCGCGCATGCACCTAGAAGACCACCCGGACCAGCCCGAGTGGCTGTCGCACGTGAACGCATCGGTGCTGAAGACCAAGCTGGCCATGGCCATCATCGGCATCTCCTCGATTCACCTGCTGAAGACCTTCATCAACGCGAATGCCTACGAGGTCAAGGTGCTGGTCGCCCAGACCTGCATCCACATCGCGTTCCTGCTGTCGGCGATGGCGATCGCCTACACCGACCGCATCATGATGAACACCCAGAGCAACTCCAAACATTAACCTGAACGAGAACGAAATGACTGTCATCAAACAGGACGACCTGATCGAATCCGTCGCGGCCGCACTGCAGTACATCAGCTACTACCACCCGGCCGACTACATCCAGCACCTGGCGCGCGCGTACGAATCCGAGCAGAGCCCGGCCGCGAAGGATGCGATCGCCCAGATCCTGACCAACTCGAAGATGTGCGCCGAAGGCAAACGTCCGATCTGCCAGGACACCGGTATCGTCAACGTGTTCCTGAAGGTCGGCATGAACGTGCGCTTCGAAGGTTTCGGCGAGCGCTCGATCACGGACGCCGTCAACGAAGGCGTGCGCCGCGCCTACAACTTCCCGGACAACAAGCTGCGCGCCTCGATCGTGGCCGACCCGCACTTCGAGCGCAAGAATACCAAGGACAACACCCCGGCCGTGGTCCACATGGAACTGGTCCCGGGCGACAGCGTCGACGTGAAGGTGGCTGCGAAAGGCGGCGGTTCGGAGAACAAGACCAAGTTCGTGATGCTGAACCCGTCCGATTCGCTGGTCGACTGGGTGCTCAAGA